>NZ_JBHTJA010000031.1:0-64118 GCF_042675525.1 Actinomadura sediminis | reverse complement strand
CGGCGGCCGCGCCGCAGGCCGCGGGCGGGCGGCCCGGGCCCTGCCGGTGGCGGCCGCGCGGGCTGAACTTCGCCCCGGTCGCGCCGAACACCGCCGACGCCGTGGTCGTCCCCGACGGCTATGCGCAGCAGGTCGTCATCGGCTGGGGCGACCCGGTGCTGCGCGGCGCGCCGCGGTTCGACCCGGCCCGGCAGACCCCGCAGGCGCAGGCGAGGCAGTTCGGCTACAACAACGACTACATCGCCCTGCTGGATCTGTCGCACCGGCGCGGCCAGAAGCTGCTGGTGGTGAACCACGAGTACACCTCCGAGGAACTCATGTTCTTCGGTTACGACCCGGACGCCCCGACCCGGGAGCAGGTCGAGACGGCGTGGGCCGCCCACGGCCTCAGCGTGGTCGTCGTTGACGCCGACCGGCGGTCCGGGCGGCTGCGTCCGGTGGCCGGGCACCCGACGAACCGTCGCGTCACCGCCACCACCCCCATGGAGCTGACCGGCCCGGCCGCCGGCAGCGCCTTGCTGAAGACGTCCGCCGACCCGTCCGGACGGCGGGTGCTCGGCACGCTCAACAACTGCGGCGGCGGCACGACGCCGTGGGGCACGGTGCTGACCGGCGAGGAGAACTTCAACCAGTACTTCGCCAACGCCGGCCGGGTCACCGATCCCGCCGCCAGGGCCCGTCTGGCGCGGTACGGTCTGCCGACCGGCGCGAGCGGGCGCAAATGGGAACGGTTCGACGACCGGTTCGACATCGCCAAGGAGCCCAACGAGCCCAACCGGTTCGGCTGGGTCGTCGAGATCGACCCGTACGACCCGGACTCCACGCCTCGCAAGCGGACCGCACTCGGCCGTTTCAAGCACGAGGCCGCCGAGCCGCGTCTGACTCCCGATGGGCGCGTGGCCCTGTACATGGGGGACGACGAACGCTTCGACTACCTGTACAAGTTCGTCTCCAAGCACCGCTACAAGAAGGGCCGCGGCAAGGGTGCCCGCGAACACAACATGCGGTTGCTGGACGAGGGGACCCTTTACGTCGCCACGTTCACCGGCGACAGCCCGGCAAAGGAGATCGACGGCTCCGGTACGCTCCCGGCCGACGGAGAATTCGACGGCACCGGTACGTGGATCCCGCTGGCGACCGGAACCACTTCGCACGTGCCCGGCATGACCGCGGACGAGGTGTACGTCTTCACCCGGCTCGCCGCCGACAAGGTCGGCGCCACCAAGATGGACCGCCCGGAGGACGTCGAGCCGCACCCGCGCACCGGCCGGGTCTACGTCGCGCTGACCAACAACACCGATCGCGGCGCCGCCGGCAAGGCCGGAGCCGACGAGGCCAACCCGCGCAACGGCAACAAGCACGGCCACGTCCTCGAACTGGAGGAGCACCGGTCGAACGCCGGCGCCACCCGGTTCCGCTGGAAGCTGCTGCTGGTGTGCGGCGACCCCGACGATCCCGGCACCTACTTCGCCGGGTTCGACAAGTCCAAGGTCAGCCCGATCTCCTGCCCCGACAACCTGGCGTTCGACGAGCTCGGCAACCTGTGGATCTCCACCGACGGCAACGCCCTCGGCTCCAACGACGGCCTGTTCGCCGTCCCGCTCACCGGGCCCCACCGCGGCCACGTCCAGCAGTTCCTGACCGTCCCCAAGGGCGCCGAGACCTGCGGCCCCGTCATCACCCGCGACCGCGTCCTGGTCGCGGCCCAGCACCCGGGCGAGATCGACGGCGCCACCGCCGAGAACCCGGCCTCCGCCTGGCCCGACGGCCCTGGCCGCCTGCCCCGTCCGGCGATCGTCTCCGTCTGGAAGGGCGACGAGCGCCGCTGAACACCGGTGAGGGCTCGGGCTTCACGCCGGGTCGGAGCCCTCACCCTTCGAGCAGCAGGCGCACGGCGCCGGTCGTCCCGGGCGGCGCGGTCGAGAATCGACGAGGCCCGCGGACCCCGTGGGCTCCTCGACACCAGATATCGTTACCCGATATCGATTTTGCAGCCATCAGGCCGTACCGCCCGGGAGCCCACCATGAGCCGGCCGTCGAGCATCCCGCCGGCCGGCGGAGGCGCGCCCGAACTGCGGCGACGGCTGGGGACGTTCGACGCCGTGGTGATCGGCCTGGGCTCGATGATCGGCGCGGGGATCTTCGCGGCGCTGGGCCCGGCGGCCCGAGCGGCGGGCTCCGGGCTGCTGCTCGGACTGGGACTGGCCGGAATCGTCGCGTACTGCAACGCGACCTCCTCGGCACGGCTGGCCGCGCTGTACCCGGCGTCCGGTGGCACCTACGTCTACGGCCGGGAACGGCTCGGCGCGTTCTGGGGCTACCTCGCCGGCTGGGCATTCGTCGTCGGCAAGACGGCCTCGTGCGCCGCGATGGCCCTCACCGTCGGCCTGTACGCCTGGCCCGGCCACGCCAACGCCGTCGCGGCCGCCGCCGTCGTCGCGCTGACGGCGGTGAACTACGCGGGCGTGCACAAGTCCGCGCGGCTCACCCGTGCGATCGTCGCGGTCGTCCTCGCCGTCCTCGCGGCCTTCGTCGTCACGGCCCTGGCATCCGCGCAGGCGGACGCCTCCCGCCTCAGCATCGGGACGGACGCCTCCTTCGACGGCGTCCTCGGCTCGGCGGGCCTACTGTTCTTCGCCTTCGCCGGATATGCCCGCATCGCCACCCTCGGCGAAGAGGTCCGCGACCCGGCCCGCACCATTCCCCGCGCCATCCCCATCGCCCTGGGCATCGCCCTGGCAGTGTACGCGCTCGTCGCCGTCGCGGCCCTCACCGTCCTGGGCGGCCCCGGTCTCGCCGCCGCGTCCGCGCCGCTGGCCGACGCCGTCCGCGCCGCCGGGCTCGCCGAGCTGGCCCCGGTCGTGCGGATCGGAGCGGCCGTCGCCGCGCTCGGCTCCCTCCTGGCGCTGATCCTCGGCGTGTCCCGCACCACGCTGGCGATGGCCCGCGACCGGCACCTGCCGCACGCCCTGGCCGCCGTGCACCCCCGGTTCAAGGTGCCGCACCGCGCCGAACTCGCGGTCGGCGCCGTCGTGACGATCCTCGCCGCGACCGCGGACCTGCGCGGCGCCATCGGCTTCTCGTCCTTCGGCGTGCTGATCTACTACGCGATCGCGAACGCCTCGGCGTGGACGCTCGGTCCCGGCGAGGGCCGCCCGGCGCGGATCGTCCCGGCGGCCGGCCTCGCCGGCTGCCTGACGCTCGCGTTCACCCTGCCGGTGTCCTCGGTCGTCTCGGGCGCCGCCGTCCTGGCCGCCGGAGCCGCCTGGTACGCGATCCGCCTGGCGACCAGGCGCAACTGACCGCCTGACCGCGTCGTCGACCGTCGACAGATCTAGCACCACGTCTGGTATCGGAAACCGATATCGGTCTGGTGACATGGCCTTGCGTCCAGGGCGGTCAAGGAGGCGAAGGCATGCGCGACTTCATCCGGGGGGCGGTGCGGCTGCACATCCTGCATCACGCGGCCGAGGAGGAGATCCACGGAGCCTGGATGACGCGGGAACTGGCCGAACACGGCTACGACATCAGCCCGGGAACCCTGTACCCCACGCTGCACCGGCTGGAGGCCGACGGGCTGCTGGTCTCGGAACAGCGGGTGGTGGAAGGTCGCACCCGACGCGTCTACCGGGCCACCGAAGCCGGGAAGCAGGTGCTGGAAGAAGAACGTGCGGCCCTCAAGGAACTGGCCCGCGAAGTACTCGGCGTCGACCTGCCCCAGTGATCCCATTTCCGCACGGTGATCAGGACTTTGACGCAGCGGCCGCCGACCTCGCGCGGCCATGCGGAGAGTCCGAAGCCACAGCGTGATGAGGCGTGAGCCCGCCGCTGGACGCGACCTGCGATTACTGCGCCGTCGCGTCCTCGCCCAAAGCCGTCCCCCGGGCCCTACCGCCGGAGCGATTGCGCATGCTGGTCGACGAGGCCGCCGAGGCCTTCTCCTGGGCACCCCGGACGGCGAGGCCACCGCGCAGGCGCCCCTGGTCGGCGCGCGACCCCTCATCCTGGAGGCGAGCCGCCATTCCTCTTCGCGCAACGCCGTGAGCACGAGCGTCCCGTCGAAACCCGGTGCCAGCAGCCGCTGCGCCTCCTGCACCCGCTCGCACGCGTCCCGCACCCTGGCCAGCCGTCCGCGTTCGGTGGCCTCAAGGTCATCGACTCGCACGAAACGGGATCAGGGAACCCACACGTTGCACATGCCTTGCTGGACATTTGTTCGCCTGGGCATGTATCGAGCCACCGCGGCGGTAGCGGAGTCGCTCAGGAGTCGTGCTGGTCCGTCGGTCCGAGCTCCCGCACGATCCGGGCGAGGGCTCGGATGGGATCGTTCTCGGCTTCCGTGCGCCACACCATGGCGTAGGGCAGGGGCGCCATGTCACGGATGGGCAGCCAGCGGATGTGCGGCACCGCCCAATACTTGGTGACGTGGGCGGGGAAGCTGTGGACGATCTCCCCGGTGCCCACGAGGTTGATGATGTCGTCGCCGTTGCTGATGGTCCGGCTGCGCTCGATGAGGTGGCCTCGCGGAGTCTGGAACGGCAGGTACCTGTCCTCCCAGTAGTCCGGCATCTGGGGGGCCATGGCGTGCGGGCGGTCGGCGAGGGCTTCGAGTGTCACCGAGGCCCGTCCGGCCAGTTCGTCCTCTGCGGATACCGCGAGCAGGCGCTGGTCGGTGAACAGGACCGGGCCCACGGTGAAGCCGGGTTCTTCCACGGGGAGCCAGACGACCAGAACGTCGAACTCGCCGTCGCGGAGTCCGGCGAACGGCTCGATGAACGGGGCGCGGCGGATCTGCAATCGCCACTGCGGGTGCCGCGAATGGAAGGTGTCCCAGTAGGGATGCAGGTCGGCGATGTTGAACGGCAGCATGCCGACGCGCAGTGTGGCGGTGATGCCCTGGGCGGCCTGGCGGGCGCGTTCCAGGCTGTCGCGCAGCCCCGCGTACACCGGGCGCAGGTCGTCGCGGAGCTGGCGGCCGAGCGGGGTGAGGCGGATCTGGCGGCGGTTGGAACGGTCGAACAGCAGGCCGCCGAGGCGGCGTTCCTGCCGGCCGATCGCCTGGCTGATCCGAGCCTGGGACACGTGCAGCCGGGCGGCGGTCCGGGCGAAGTGCAGTTCCTCGGCCAGCGTCAGGAAGATTTCGATGTCCCGCAGCTCCACCGGCGCTCCCATCTGCGGTCATAAGCCGCGCGTTATCGGCACGTGCGCGAAGTTTACGTTGATCCACATGAGGACCGGGTCGAGGGTTGGTGCTGGTCACACCGGCGTTCGTCACCGCATTGACGGATCCGGGCGCACCGGTGTGACGGCCGAACCGCCACTGCGAAAGGAAACGACCTTGCAAGCACGCATGACCAACCCCGCCTTCGTGCTGCCCGACGGAATGAAGGGCATCGGGGCGATCTTCAAAGCCGTCAACGCGGGCGGCATCTCGCATGAACTGCAGGAGGTCGTCGGGCTGCGCATCAGCCAGATCAACGGCTGCTCGGCGTGCGTGCACGCCCACCACGCCAACCTGGTCAAGGCGGGCGCGAGCGCGGAGCGGATCGCGGCGGTCGCCGCGTGGCGAGAGGCGCCGTTCTTCGACGACGCCGAAAGGGCCGCGCTGGCGCTGGCCGAGGCCGCCACGCGGCTGGCCGACCGCTCCGGCGAGGCGGTGGACGACCCGCTGTGGGACCAGGTCGCCGACCACTACGACGAGAAGCAGATCGCCGCGCTGATCATGCTGATCGGGGTGACCAACATGTTCAACCGCCTCAACGCCTCCATCAAGGAACCCGCCGGGACGAGCTGGAACTGACCCTGTCCCCGAACCCGACGAAACCGAAAGGAACAATGCTGTGAGCGGCCCGCTCGATATGACGGCGATGTACGCCATGCACGACGCGTTGCGGCGCGAACTCGAACACCTGGCCAAGATCACCGCGCGGCTCGACGACGACCCCCGGTCGCTGCTGCGCACCGCCGTCGGCTGGGAACTGTTCACCAAGTCGCTGCACATCCACCACACGGCCGAGGACGACGCGCTGTGGCCGGCGCTGCGCGAGTCGCTCGCGGAGCGGCCGGACGATCTGGCGTTGCTGGAGGCGATGGAGGCCGAGCACGCCGCCGTCGACGACGTCATGGCTGCGATCGACACGGCGCTGTCCGACCCCGGCGCGCCCGTCGACCGTCTCGGGGACCTGACCGACTCGCTGGTCACCGGCTTGACCGCACACCTCAAGCACGAGGAGGACCAGGCGCTGCCGCTGATCCAGGCGGTCGCCACCCCGCAGCAGTGGGCGCACTTCGGCCAGGTCCACGGTCAGCGCATCGGCCCCGACGCGCCCAGGCTCATCCCATGGCTGCTGGAAGGCGCCACCGAGGAGACCGTCGCGACCATGCTCGCCCCGCTCCCCGAACCCGCCCGCGCCGCCTACACCACCCAGTGGCAGCCCGCCTACACCGCCCTGAACCGCTGGAGCGCCGTCGCGTAACCGGGCCCGGGCTCACCGACGTCCCGTCCATCTCCCCTGCCCTGCCCCCTTCCGAGAGGGGGCAGGGCAGCATCTCGGAAGGAGTGAAACGACGCCAGAGTGAGAGCCCTCGCGAAAGGGACTCTGGAACCGTGGACAGGCACCGCGACATGCACGACGGACATTGATGATGTATGTGAGCGTCTCCCGGTGGGGTCTGACCCAACGACTGACTGAGGTGTCGGTCTACGCCGCCTATGACCGCACCGGCGAACGGCACGCCACACCTTGGGCTGAGGTCCAGCCGTACTTCCACGCCGAACCTTCAGTAAGACGGATGCGTCTATTTGAAGTGACGCGACCACCTCGGTGAAACGCCGTTACTTGCGGGAGATCGACGTTGGCAGAGCCGCTCCGTCCCGGCGACCCACGACAGCTCGGCGATTACTACCTGGACGGACGGCTCGGGTCCGGCGGGCAGGGAGTGGTGTACGACGGGTACGGCCCGAACGGCGAGCGGGTGGCCGTCAAGGCCCTGCACGGGGTGAGCGACCGGGACCGGGAGATGCTCCGGAAGGAGGCATGGGCTTGGCGGCGGGTGGCGCCGTTCTGCACCGCGAAGGTGCTGCACGTGGACCTCGACGGACCCGTGCCCTTCGTCGTGAGCGAGTTCGTGCCGGGCCCGGACCTGCGCCGTGCCGTCGAACGGGGCGGCCCCTACGGACCGGACGGGCTCCGCCGGCTCGCCATCGGGGTCGCGACCGCGCTGGTGGGCGTCCATCGGGCCGAGGTGGTGCACCGTGACCTCAAGCCCGAGAACATCCTGCTCGGCCCGGACGGCCCCCGGGTGATCGACTTCGGTATCGCCCGGATGACCGAACTTCCCACCACCACGGGACTGGTGAAGGGCACCGTCCGCTACATGCCGCCCGAGCGGTACCGGAGCGAGCACGGCGACGCGAAGGTCGACGTGTGGGGATGGGGCGCGGTCGTCCTGTTCGCGGCGACGGGACGGCACGCCTTCGACGGCCCGGCCCTCCCGGTGATCGCGGACCGAATCGCGAAGCACGAACCGGACGTCTCAATGCTGGAGGAGCCGCTGCGGTCGCTGGTCACGGCGGCACTGTCCAAGGACCCGAAGGACCGCCCGGAGTCGGAGGAACTGCTGCTCGGCCTCGTCGGCGGCGTCGACCTGCGGGAGGCGGAGAAGGAGGCGGGCGCGGGGCGGGCCCCCGGGCACGTTCCGCCGTCCCGCGCCGAGCTGGCGGAAACGGTGTTCTCCTGCCTCGACGTCAAGGCGCAGGAGGCGGTGCCGGGGGTCCTGCTGCGGCTGGTGGCGCCGGGCGAGCACGCGGAGAGCACGCTGCGGGCGGCGCGGCGGGACGACTTCGCCGACGGGCGGACCGGCCCGGACGTGCTGGACCGGGTCCTGCGCGACTTCACCGAGGCCGGGATCCTGGTGTGGGAGGGCGAGTCGGTCACGCTCGCGGGCGCCGCGCTGATCCGAGCCTGGCCGCGCCTGCGCGAGTGGGCGGACGCGGAGCGGGACGGGCTGGCCGTCCATCAGGCCCTCGCCGTCGCCTCCCGGGTGTGGGACGGGCACGAACGCAAGAACGGCGACCTGTACCAGGGCACGGCGCTGGCGCGGGCGCTGGAGTGGGCCGCGACGGGCCGCCGCCACCTGACGCTCAACCTCGTTGAGCGCGGTTTCCTGGACGCGGCGGCGGCGCTGGACCGCAGGCGGGGACGGCTGCGGGCGCTACTCAGCGCGGTCCTCGCGGTGCTCTTGGTCATCGCGGTGGGCGCCGCCGCCGTCGCGGTCGACCAGCGGCAGACGGTGATCGGGCAACGCGACCGCGCCGTCGCCGTCCAGGTCGCCGGGCTGGCCGAGTCGATGCGCCGGACGAAGCCCGAGACGGCGCGGCGGCTCGCGGTCGCGGCGGCCCGGCTCGGCCACGGACCCGAGACGCACGCGGCGCTCCTCACCGCCCGCCACCAGTGGGAACAAGACGTCGTCGACCTCACCGACTTCGATGTGACGGCCGCGGACCTGGACGGTGCCGGCCGGACGCTCGTCGCCGCGGGCGACAACCGCGTGGAGGTGTGGAACGTCGACACTCGGAAGCGGACCGGCGTCTACACCGCCCCCGCCGCCGTCCGGCTCATCGTCGTTTCCGCCGACGGCGGGACCGCCGCGATCAGCACCGCGGACGGACGCACACGCCTGCTCGACACCGCGCGCGCCCGGCTCCGCGACGCACACTCCTACCCCAGCGATCGCGGCGACCACCTCCCGCGCGTGGTCCTCAGCCCACGAGGCACGTACCTGGTGATCGAACGGATGGACCGCGACGAAACACCCACGGCCACAGTCTGGGACACCCGCACGGCACGGAAAATCGCCACGGCGTCCGGTGCCGACTTCCCCGCGTGGTCGACGTCGTTCTCCCCGAACGAACGGATCATGTCGCTGCCCGGGACGGACGGACGTCCGTTCGACTGGTTCGACACCCGGACGAACAAGCGGATCGACGTCCCCGAGTTCGGCTCCGGGGCCAGGGCGCCGGTCGTCTTCAGCCCGGACGGGAAGCACGCCGCCGTGAAGCTCGACGGCGGCAGGTTCAGCATCTTCGACTTCGACGCCGGCTACGCGACCACGTACCGGGGACTCTCAGAGGTCTCGTTCTACGAACTCCACTTTAGCCACGACGGCCGGTACATCGCCGAAGGGCCCAACATCTGGGATATGCCGCTCATGCCCCACGAACCCGTCATGCGTTACTCGGTCACCCTGGGCGAATGCTCCTCCGAGACCTCGTTCCGTTTCACTCCGGACGGTTCCGAACTGCGATGCCTCGGCTCGGACGGCGCCGTCCGCTCCCTGGACGTCGCCCCGTTCACGCAACCGGCCAAGCCGACGAGCGAAGCCGTGTACGTGAGCGCCACGGTGAGCCGCGACCGGTCGACCGTCGCAATCGGCTCGGGGAACGACTTCGAGTTCTGGACCGGCCGGACCAGGCGCTCGGCCGTCCGGGTGTCCGCCTCGGGGACGGAGGCGCTCACGCTCAGCCCCGACGGGCGGCTCTTCGCATTGATCTCCGACAGGTCCCGAATCGACATCTGGGACACCAGCAAAGGGTCCCCCGTGGGAAGCCTGCCCACCGCGTACGACAGGGCGAAGGGCAGCGGCACAGTGCAGCGGTTGGCGTTCTCCCCAGACGGTCGGTCACTGGCCGCCCAGGTAAGAATGCCGGACGGCGTGAACGTCCTCACCTTCTGGGACGTGGCGACCGGACGCCGCCTCCACGAGACCCGCATGAACACCGCCTACGACGCCGAAGACGGCGGCGCGGTCGTCTTCCACCCCGACGGGAGGTCGGTCTACGCAGGTCCAGGCATCGGCCGGGTCGCATTTCCGTCTGGCCGCATCCTCACGAAGGCGCCCGCGACGCTACGGGTGGACGACATCGGCGACGATGGCCGGACGCTCTACAGCTACCCGCACGGGGCTAGGCCGTTCATCAGGATTCTCGACGCCCGCACCCTCGCACCGGCGGGCGAGGAACTGCGCACCGGCCCCGTCTCGGGCGGGACGAACCGGCTCACCGCCGTCTCCCCCGACGGCCGCCTTTTCGCGACCGGACACCGCAGCTCGACCGGGACCCAGATCAAGGTGTGGGATCGCGACGGCCGGAAGCAGCTCGGCCTCCCGCTCACCGGACCGATCGACGACCTCATCGCGCTCTGGTTCACCCCGGACGGGTCGGCGCTGGTCAGCGTGGACAAGCAGGGCCGCTTCCACACTCACGCGGTCGCCCCCGGCCGGCTGGCGCGCGAGCTGTGCGAGGAGTCGGGCCCGCTGACCGAACGCGAATGGAAGGAGCACATCCCCCACGCCCCCTATCGCGAGACCTGCTGACATCGACGGGCCAAGTCCATGCCCCGCAGCCGGGCCGGTGCATATCGTCGAGCAGCCGCTGCTTGACGATGTGGCACCGAGCGAGGAAAGGACGCCCACCCCCGCAGCGGTGGAGTCGGCGACCCTGGCCGCGGCCGGCCAGCGGATCCAGGAGCTGGAGCACGAAGTCCGGTCGGCGGCTTCTGCTTGACGTCCTCGACGGCCAACCGCTATTCGTTGGCTAGCCGTTAGGGGTGGTCCATGCAGGACGCGATGCTGGCGATGCTCGCGAAGGAACCGTCGCACGGGTACCTCCTGCGCGAGCGGCTCCGCAAGGCCCTCGGGCCGCTCGGGGAGTCGATGAACGCGGGGCAGGTCTACGTGACCCTGGCCCGGCTGGAGAAGGCGGGTCTGGTCGCGTCCGAACGCGCCGAAGGGCTGCCGGACCGGCCGGACCGCAAGGTGTACGCGCTGACACCGGCCGGGCAGCGGCGGGTGGCCGCGTGGCTGAGCGAGGTGAGCTGGCCGAAGCCGAACCTGACGGAGTTCCACCTCAAGCTCGCCGCCGCGGCCGCGGGCCGGCTCGCCGATCCGGTGGAGTTGGTGGACGCGCAGCGCCGCGAGCTGCTGCGGCGGCTCGGCGAGGCGCAGCGCGCGCTGCTGGCGGAGCCGGACGGCTCGACCGCCGGCCTGCTGCTGGAGGGCATCGTGCTGCGGCTGCAGGCCGACCTGCGTTGGTTGGAGGCCTGTGAGCGGGTCTGGTCGAAGGCCGCCGACGAATCCGAGGGCACATGAACGAGTTCGGCGCGGTGCCGCAGGCCCGCAGACTGTGCAAGTAGCACGGAAGGGACTGGTCCGGGCGGTCGAAGTTCGCCCGGGTATGTCCCTGTCCGCTCCGCCCCACTGCATCCTCCTGCTGGCTCGGCGGCTCGCCGCGGGGACAAAGCGAGCATTCGTCTGAGCGCCCGGCATGGTGTCGGTATCGAAGCGCCCTTGCGGGGACAGCAGCGCGCGAACGACCAGCATCGCAGTCGCCGCTACATCGCGAGCGGTCCCCGCTGGAGGGAGTTCAGCAGCTCGGCCTTGGTGCTGATCTCGGTGATGCGCTGGGTCGCTCGTCCTTCGGTGAAGAGGATCAGGGTGGGCAGAGCCATGATCTGGTAGCGGTGGGCGAGGTCGGGGGCGTCGTCGAGTCTCACGGTGGCCACACGCAGGCGGCCGGTGTGCTCGGCGGCGATTTCCCCGAGGATCGGCATGAGCGCTTGGCATGGTCGGCAGCCAGTGGCCCAGAACTCGACCAGGAGAGGCTCGGGCGCGGCGGTCAGGTGCCGGTCGAAGTCGGCGGTGCCGAGCGTGGTGAGGACGGCGGAGGTCATGCTTCTCCTTGGAGGGCGGGGCGGTCGGCGGTGCCGAGGATGTGCGGGGCGAACGGGAGGGTCGGCCGCGTTTCGGGCCAGTTGACTTTCCGCGATCGGACGTTGGTGAATCCGGCGCGGTGGACGGCGGCGGCGGTGTCGGTGGCGAGGTGGCAGCCGCCGTTGAGCCGTGGCCAGACGGTGGCGTCCAGGACGCGCTGGGCGCGGCGCAGTCCGGGGTGGTCGGCGCGGACGTGCTCGAAGAAGTGCAGTCGTCCGCCGGGGCGGAGCACGCGGAACATCTCGGCGAGGGCGGTGTCGCGGTCGTGGACCGAGCACAGCATCAGGCAGGCGACCACGGCGTCGGCGTCGCGGTCGGGTGCGGCCAGGTGTTCGGCGACGCCGTCGGTGACGGTGACCGGGACCCGGGCGGCGCGGGCGGCGGTCTCGGCCAGACGTCGCAGGTGCGGTTCGGGTTCGACGGCGATCACTTCGGTGACCTCGGGCGGGTAGTGGGGGAAGTTCGCGCCGGTGCCGGCGCCGACCTCCAGGACCCGTCCGGCGACGCCGGCCAGCAGGGCCCGGCGGTGTTCGGTGACGCCGCCGACGTCCATGGCCGGGGCGACGCGGGCGTAGAAGCGGGCGAATCCGGACGACCGGCGCGCCACGCTCGTCACGCTCACCGACAAGGGCACCGCGACCATGGGCGGCCTGCGCGGCGAGTACGACGAGGGCGCCGCTCGGTTGTTCGACGGGGTCACGGCGTCCGACCTGGAGGGGTTCGTCGCCACGGTCGATCACCTGCTGGTGCGGCTCGGTCAGGAGACATGCTGACCCTGGACGGTGACGGCTTGACTTTCGAGTCGGGTCGAAGGTTTACCGTCGGCCCATGAGCACGATGCGGATTTCCCAGCTCGCCGAACGCACGGGCGTTCCGGCCACGACCCTGCGGTTCTACGAAACCGCCGGTCTGCTGCCCGCCGACCGCTCCCCGGCCGGATACCGGCTCTATGGCGAGGACGCCGTGGAACGCCTGGCGTTCATCGACGCGGCCAAGCACCTCGGGCTGCCGCTGGAAGAGATCACTGAGCTGCTGGCGGTATGGGAGTCGGGCGCATGCGCCGAGGTGAAGGCCGATCTGCGGCCCCGCGTCGCCGCCCGCATCGCCGACGCCGAGGCGCGCGCGGCCGAGCTGGCCGCCTTCACCGCCACCCTGCACCGGGCGCTGCGGCACCTGGACTCCCTGCCCGACCGGCCCGGCCCGTGCGATCCCGAGTGCGGGTTCCTCACCCCCGGCACCAAGGCTCCCCGTCCCGTCGGCATCGCTCTCCTGCCCCATCGGCAAGCCGCCGAGGCCCAGGCCGAACGCTGGCGGAATGCCCCGGTCGCCTGCTCGCTGGACGGCGATGGCCTCGGCGAGCGCGTCGCCCAATGGCGGCGGCTCATCGACGGTGCGGGGCGGCAGGAGATCGAGGACGGGGTCCGGCTCACCCTGCCCGCCGCCCGGGCCGCCGACATCGCGGCGCTGGCCGCCGCCGAGCAGCGATGCTGCCCGTTCTTCGGGTTCCGCCTTCTTCTCGACGGCCCTGAGCTGCATCTGGAAGTACATGCGTCGGAGGACGGCGCCGCCATGCTCGTCGAGCTGTTCGGCCCGGAAACCTGAGTTCCCGCCCCGATATCCGCCCCACTGTCGAAAGATGCCGCCGTGCTCGTCGCCCGTTCCATCGCCTTGTTCGTGGTCGCCGCCCTGTTCGAGATCGGAGGGGCGTGGCTGGTCTGGCAAGGCGTGCGCGAACACCGCGGTTGGCTATGGGTGGGCGCCGGGGTGATCGCGCTCGGCCTGTACGGGTTCGTGGCGACGCTGCAGCCCGACGCCGACTTCGGCCGCATCCTGGCCGCCTACGGTGGCGTGTTCGTCGCCGGTTCCCTGGCCTGGGGCATGGCGGCCGACGGTTTCCGGCCCGACCGCTGGGACGTCATCGGGGCCCTGGTGTGCCTGGCCGGAGTCGCCGTCATCATGTACGTGCCACGCGGCGACTGATGTCCGCCCGCCACTCCAGCCGCGCGGACGCCCCTGAGCCATGTGCCCGCTGTGACCCGACGTTGTGGCCGCTTGAGGGGTTGCCGAACCAGTTCATCGCCTCGGCGACGCGGGGATCGACGGGCGTGGTGGCGTTGCATGGGCGGGGTCACGTCGGCTCGCCGGCGTGGACGGGCAGGTCGGCCAGGCGCCATTCGAGCATGCCGTCGCTGAGCCGGACCGCGCGGCGGCCACCGCCGGTCAGCACCCGCACCGCGTCGTAGGCCAGCACGCAGTACTCACCGCGGCAGTACACGACGATCTCTTCGTGGTCGGGCAGTTCGCTGATCCGCTCGGCCAGTTCCTCCACCGGGATGGAGATCGCGCCGGGGATGTGCCCGGCGAGGTACTCCTCGACGGGCCGCACGTCCAGCACCGTGGTTTCACCGGCCGCGACCCTGGCCTGCAACTCCTCGCGGGTGATCTCCGCCGCGCCGTCCTCGCCGAGGTAGGCGTCGCGGGCCGGCGGGACCGTCGCCTGGTGGGTTTCGGCGACCTTGCGCAGCAGCGCGAGCAACCGGGCGACGTCGTCTCCGGCCAGCCGGTAGTGGATGCGCACGCCCTCGCGGCGCGTGGCGACGAAACCGGCCTGCTTGAGGGTCTGCAGGTGGGCCGACGCGGTCGTCAGGTTCAGCCCGGCCGCCCCGGCCAGCGCCTCGACGGTGCGCTCGCCCTGGGCGAGCAGGTCCAGCAGTTCCAGCCGTTTGCCGCTGGCCAGCGCCTTCCCGCCGGCCGCGAACGCCTCGTACAGCCGCGCCTTCGACTCCTTCGAACCGACCGTGGAACCGGTCGCGGTGTTCTCCGCCATCACATCCTCCATATTTCCATGGAATAGTGTAATTGATGGGTGCGGGACTGCACCCGCCAGCACGATCCTGGAGGGTCATCGTGGGTTTTGCTGAGGACCACCTGATACCGCTGGTCGACGAGGGGCTGGGCAACAGCGCCTACCTGGTCGATCTCGGCGACGGCCGCGCCTTGGCCGTCGACGCCGCGCGGGACCTGCGCGCCCTGCACACCGCCGCCGCTCGCCGCGGGCTGCGGGTGGCGTTCGCCGCGGACACGCACCTGCACGCCGACTTCCTGTCCGGCGCCGTCCAGCTCGCCCACGACCACGGGGCGTCCGTGCTGGCGTCGGCCGCGGGGCGCCGCGCCTTCCCGCACACGCCGCTGGGCGATGCCGACGAGGTCGACCTGGGCGGGCTGATGCTGCGGGCGCTGGCCACTCCAGGGCACACCGACGAGCATCTGTCGTTCCTGCTGCTGGACGGGACGCGGGAGCTGGGGGTGTTCACCGGCGGGTCGCTGATCGTGGACTCCGCCGCGCGCACCGACCTGCTCGGCGCCGACCGCACCGAAGAGCTCGCCCGCGCCCAGTACCGGTCGCTGCGTCACCTGGCGACACTGCCGGACGAGGTCGCGGTGTGGCCCACCCACGGCGCGGGCTCGTTCTGCTCGGCCCCGCCGGGCGCCGAGCGCACCAGCACCATCGGCGCGCAGAAGCGCACCAATCCGCTGCTGGCCGCACCCGACGAGGACGCCTTCGCCCGCGACCTGGTGGCGAGCCTGGGCTCCTACCCGGCCTACTTCGACCGTCTGACCGAGGTCAACCGGCGCGGCCCGGCCGTGCTCGCGGCCGCTCCGCCGCTGCCGGGATTGGACGTCCGGCAGGTGGAGGCGCTGCTGGAGGGCGGCGGTCAGGTGGTCGACGTCCGTCCCGCCGCCGACTACGCCGCCGGGCACGTGCCCGGTGCGGTCTCGATCCCGCTGCGCGACCAGTTCGCCACCTGGCTGGGCTGGCTGCTGCCCGGCGACACACCGCTGGTGTTCGTCACCGCGCAGGGCCAGGACACCGGCGAGATCGTCTGGCCCGCCTACAAGATCGGCTACGAGCGGCTCGCCGGGCACCTGACCGGAGGCATGCCCGCCTGGACCGCGGCCGGACGTCCCGTGGCCACCACCGCGTTCGTCCCCGCCGGCCGGGCGCCCCGAGGCCCCTACATCGACGTCCGCCAGCACGCCGAGTACGCCGCCGGGCACGTGCCCGGCGCCCTCAACCTCGAACTCGGCGACCTGGCCGGCCACGCCGCCGACGCCCCCGCGGGCGCGGTCGTGGCCTGCGGGCACGGCGAACGCGCCATGACCGCCGCCAGCCTCCTGGAACGCGCGGGACGCACCGACGTGACCGTCCTCGCCGGCGGCCCCGCCGGCTACGCCGCCGCCCACAACCTGCGTTTGGACCACGGCCCTGAAGGGGACGCGGCGTGAGCACGGCCCCGCCCGCCGCGCGTCCGGTCCGGCTCGGGCTGGCCGAGAACTGGCCGCAGTTCACCCTGCTGGTCATCGTCAACGTCTGCGTCGGCGCCCTGGTCGGCCTCGAACGGACGACCGTCCCGCTCATCGGCACCGAGGTGTTCGGGCTCACCAGCGACCTGGCGGTGTTCTCCTTCATCATCGCCTTCGGCGTCACCAAGGCGCTGACGAACCTCGCCGCCGGCGCGCTGACCGCCCGGTTCCGACGCAAGCGGCTCCTGGTCGCCGGATGGCTGGTCGGCGTCCCCGTGCCGTTCGTCCTGGCGTGGGCGCCGTCGTGGGGCTGGATCGTGGCCGCCAACGTCCTGCTCGGGATCAACCAGGGCCTGGCCTGGTCGATGACGGTCAATATGAAGATCGACCTCGTCGGCCCCGCCCGCCGCGGCCTGGCCACCGGGCTGAACGAGGCCGCCGGATACGTCGCCGTCGGCGCCACCGCCCTGGCCACCGGCTACCTCGCCACCGCCTACGGCCTGCGGCCCGCGCCCGAACTCATCGGCGTCGTCTTCGTCGCCGCCGGGCTCGCCCTGTCACTGATCGTCCGGGACACCGCCGCGCACGTCGCCCTCGAACTCGCCCGGCACCCCAAGCCCGCACCCGCTGAAGCAGCGCCCGGGCTCGCCGCCGCGTTCGCGCTCACCTCCTGGCGCCACCGGTCCCTGCGCGGCGCCAGCCAGGCCGGACTGGTCAACAACCTCAACGACGGCCTCACCTGGGGCGTGTTCCCCCTGCTGTTCACCGACCATGGCCTCGGCCTGGCCGCCGTCGGCCTCATCAAGGGCCTCTACCCGCTGCTGTGGGGCCTCGGGCAGATCCCCACCGGCCACCTCGCCGACCGCATCGGCCGCAAACCCCTCATCGTCACCGGCATGCTCGTCCAGGCCGCCGGATTCGTCCTCGCCCTCGCCCTCCTGGACCGGCCGCTGCTGGCCGGGGTCCTGTCGGCCGTCGCGCTCGGCATCGGCACCGCCATGGTCTATCCCGCGCTCATCGCCTCGGTCTCCGACCACGCCCACCCCACCTGGCGCGCCAACGCGCTGGGCACCTACCGGTTCTGGCGCGACATCGGCTACGCCGCCGGCGCCCTGGTCGCCGGAATCCTCGCCGACACCCTCGGCCTCAACGCCACCGTCATCGCCGCCGCCGCCCTCACCGCCGCCTCCGGCCTGCTCGCGGCCCGCTGGATCACCGAACACCACACCGCGACACCTTGAGAACGCGGCCCCGGAGCGGGCGAGTTTCGGCAGGACCGGCCGGCTCGCCGGTCAGCACCCCGTGCAGGGCCCAGGCCAGGATCTCCGCCGCGCGTGCGACACGCGCCGGGCCGGTTGTCCAGGTCCTGCGCGGGGTCGATGCCGCTCCTGACGATGTACTACGGGCTGTAGTACATTCGGGTCCGCGAGGGCGCGGTGCATACGGCCGTGGCCGGTGCGGGGTACGGCGCCGTGTTACGAACGCCTCGGTCCGCAACGGGCACAGTCCACCTGTACCGTTCCCGTCCGTCCATGATTGTGGGGGTATCCGAGCGACATGGGTCCGTGGTCGGTCGTCCGCTGGGTGCGCGCGGCGAGCTTCGCGGGCACGTGCGCCGGACTCGCCGCGCTCGGGCACCTCTTCGGCGGCGGCTCTCTGGACCCGGCCGCGACACTGGCCGGCTTCTTGATCATTCTGGTGCCCGCGCTGGCGCTGACCGGCCGTGAGCGCACGCGCGCCTCCATCCTGCCCGCCACCGCCCTGTCGCAGGTCGTGCTGCACTTTCTGCTGACGGCGGCCCACGGCACGCGCGGCGAGGCGCCCGCCGCCCCGGCCGCGCCCATGGGCGGCGCCGGGAGCATGGACGGGATGGACCACGGCGGCGGCGCCCCGGGCCTGACGATGCTGCTGATGCACGCCGTGAGCGTCCTGGTCACATCCGCATGGCTCGAATGGGGCGAGGCGCGGCTGTGCGCCCTGGTCCGGCACCTGGCCGGGTGGGTGCTGCGGCCCCTGGTCTTCCTGATGTACCTGGCGGCCGGACGGTCGCCGGCCGGGCCGCGCCCGGTCGCCCGCTCGCGGGGCGACGAGCGCGCGCCCGTCCAGGCCGTCCTGCGGCATGTCGTGGTGCGGCGCGGTCCCCCTGGGGCGTGGAACGTCCCGGGTACGGCCGCCTGATCGGTGATCCGTTCCTGATCTCTCTCTGGTCTTTCCGATCCGGCGCTCCCGGGGCGAAGCACGCCGCCGGGCCGCCGCGGTACCCGTGACCGCGCCGCCCGGACGTCCTTCACACCTCGTCCGGGAGCCATCGATGACCAGAACTTCCAGACGCGCCATGCTCGGCGCGTACCGCCACCTGCCCGGATCCGCCGTTCTCCGCACGTGAGCGGGGAGCTGCCGGGCGCCCTGGCCCTGCGGCTCCACTCGGTTGCTGCCGGTACGGCCGGTCGCGCGCGGTCGACGACGTCGACCTGCGCGTCGAGCCGGGCGAGCGCGTCGCTCTCGACGCCCTCATCGGCGCCGTGATCCGGCGCCGAAGCCGCACACGGTCGGTGACGTCCCGACTCATCGCTCACCGATGGCGCCGCCATCGCGGCGGCGCCATCGACTCTCACGAAGGGAACCACTCATGAACATGCGCATGTCCGTCTCCGTTCTGGCCGTCCTGGCCCTGCCGTTGTCGGCTTGCGGCGGGGAGGACGAGTCGGCGAGCCCGGCCGCCGCAACCACCGCGTCCCAGGCCCCCAAAGCGGCACTGACCATCACCGACCCCTGGGTCAAGACCGTCGACGAGGGCATGACCGCGGCGTTCGGCACCATCACCAACCCCTCCGGCGCCGACATGACCATCGTGTCGGCCGCGACGCCGGCCTCGTCCGAAGTCGAGCTGCACGAGGTCGTCGGGGCGGGAGCCGAGACGAAGATGCGGGCCAAGCAGGGCGGCCTCGTCGTCCCCGCCGGAGGCGAGCTCGAACTCAAGCCCGGCGGGTACCACATCATGCTGATGGGAGTCACCGAACCCATCGAACCCGGGCAGAAGGTCGCGTTCACTCTCACTCTCGCCGACAAGTCCACGGTCGAGTTCTCCGCGCTCGCCAAGGAGTTCAACGGCGGCAACGAGTCCTACGCGCCGGGGCACTGACGATGGGCCGCGACCTCACCCGGCGCGGCCTGCTCGTCGGAGGCGCGGTGGCGGCGGGCTCCACGCTCGCCGCCACCGGCGGCTACCTCGCCGCCCCGCGCCCGGACGAGCGGCCCGGCGCCCCCGCGGCACCGGCCGCCGAGCCCTTCCACGGCCGCCACCAGGCCGGGATCGCCACCGGCCCGCAGACCCACGCCGTCTTCCTCGGCCTGGACCTGCGGCCCGGCACCGACCGCGAAGCCCTCGGCCGCCTCATGCGCATCCTCACCGACGACGCCCGCCGCCTCACCGAAGGCGAAGCGGGCCTGGCCGACGCTCAGCCCGAACTCGCCGGCGTTCCCGCCCGCCTCACCGTCACCTTCGGATTCGGGCCCGCCCTGTTCACGGCCGCCGGCCTCGAACGACTCCGGCCGCCCATCGAGCTGCCCACGTTCCGCATCGACCGTCTGCAGGACCGCTGGAGCGGCGGCGACCTGCTCGTCCAGCTCTGCTCGGACGACTCCGTCACCCTCGCCCACGCCCTGCGCCTGATCGCCAAGGACGCCCGCGCCTTCGCGACCGTCCGCTGGACGCAGCGCGGCTTCCGCCGCCCGCCCACCTCCCAGCCCGCCGGGCAGACCCAGCGCAACCTCATGGGCCAGCTCGACGGCACCGTCCAGCCCACCGACCTCGACAAGTCCGTCTGGATCGACGACGGGCCCGAATGGCTGCGCGGCGGGACCCTCATGGTCCTGCGCCGCATCCACATGAATCTGGAGAAGTGGGACGAAGCCGATGAGGCCGCCAAGGAGTTCTCCATCGGCCGCCGCCTCGCCGACGGCGCCCCGCTCACCGGCCGCCACGAACACGACGAACCCGACTTCGCGGCCAAAGACCGCATCGGGTTCTCCGTCATCCACGACGCCGCCCACATCCGCCTCGCCCGCAACCACGACCCCGCACAGCGAATGCTCCGCCGCAGCTACAACTACGACGAGAACGTCGGCCCCGACGGCGTCACCGACACCGGGCTGCTGTTCGTCTCCTACCAGGCCGACCTCGCACGCCAGTTCATCCCCGTGCAGCAACGGCTCGCCGACGCCGACCTTCTCAACGCATGGACCACCCCCATCGGCTCCGCCGTCTTCGCCCTCCCGCCCGGCTGCACCCCCAGCACCTGGATCGGGGAGACCCTCCTGGCCTGACCGGCTCGACCGTCACCGAGGCCCCGGCGTCTACGACATCCACTCCGCCCGCGTCCCTCGACCGAGGAGATCGAGCGCAACTGCGGCGCGCCCTCGAAGCCGTCGAGCCCGCCAAGCTGTGGGTCAACCCGACTGCGGCCTGAAGACCCGCACCTACCCCGAGACCGCAGTGTCCCTGCGCAATCTCGTCACCGCCGCCCACCGCGTCCACAAGGACGCCTCTGGCTGACGCCCCTCCCGGCTGCGTCGCGCGCCCGCCGAAGCCCGAGTCATGCTCAGGGCACGCCCTGCCAGGTTCGGCGGGCGCCGCCTCGCTTTCCCTCCTCCCCGACGACTGGGCCTCTGGCCACCACCACCGCACTAATGCACACTTGTTGCAACAGCAGTCTTCTCGCAATAAGGAGCGCCGGTGGACATGTTCAGCCTGAACGGTGACGAGACGCTGGAGTTCGCCAGCGAGATCGCCGGGCTCTACCGAACCTGCTACGCGGATCCCCCCTGGTCGGAGACGCCCGAAGAACTCGCCGCATATCCAGGGAAGCTGGCCGCCTCGGCGAGCCGTCCGGGTTTCCGCGCCTGGATCGCACGGGACCGCGAAGGGGCGGCGGGAGTGTGCTACGGCTGGCCGACACCGGCCGATCTGGCGGGCGGCGACATCTACGCAACGCTCATCCGCACAGTCGGTTTCGAGCATGCGGCCAAGCTCACCCGTGACGCGTTCGAACTCGCCGAACTGTTCGTCCGCCCCGACCACCGGGGCCGCGGCTTGGGAAAGGCACTGCTCACCCAGGCCATCGACGGATGGAACACCGCCTGGCTGATCACGCACCCCGACGCTCCGGCAGCACGTCTGTACCGGCGGCTGGGGTGGCGGCGGAGCGTGACGCTGCCCGACGACTCCCATCCACGCCTGACCCTGGCCGTCTACACGCTCGGCCCCTCCAGTCGACGGCCGGACACCGACGCCGTCCGTCCAAGTCCCCACACTCGTGCGGCGAAGCCTCCGTCGACGAACACAGGGTGACGCCGGGAGCGACGGCGTTGCGCCGGTCGCCGCGCAAACCGAGTTCGGCGGCTCATCGGCGGACGCGGTGGCGATGCAGAGAGCGGCGAACGGACGGGTCGGTCGGGGAGGCGGCGGTTCCGTCCGCGCGAGGGCGGCGGGCGCGGCCGTCCCTGACCGTCGTTTGCGGGCGGTCCGGCGCGGCGCCGGGGGCGGGGCGCGGGCGTCGGCCGCGCCGTCCAACGGCAGCGGGTCGTGCCAGCCGGCCGCGGCGGTCAGGGCCGCGGCGACCAGGCCGGTGGTGTGGAGATCCCGAGGCAGTCGGCAGTCCCGATCGAGCTTTCGAGGACGAACCCCATTCGCTCGTGTTACTACTGTCGGTGTCGCCTACAGAACGGTGAGTGCTGATGCATCGTGATGAAACCCCCAAACCGCGCGATGAGGTGATGTACCTGGCGGCCGGTGCGGCCGACGCAGTGCTGGACGGGGCGCGGAGCGTGCTGCGGCGTCTCCCCGGACTGAACGAGGTTCGTCAGGAGCTGCGCGCCCGGGGCGAGCTGGCGTGGGGCCGGCGCGCGCCGGTGGCCGAGGCTCACATGGAAGTTCTGGCCCGGCAGGTGCGCGATCGCGGCGACCGACGGGTCGACGAATCCGATGAATGACCTTCGGGGCCGGATCGACCGAGCGCTGGAGGAGTTCCTCGACGAAGAGGCCGCCGCATTGCTGGCGCTGGACGCGGCCCTGGCGCCGGTCGCCGATCAGGTGCGCCTGTCGGTGGCCGGCGGCAAACGCGTCCGCCCCGCGTTCTGCTACTGGGGCTGGCGGGCGAGCGGGCAACCCGACGCCGAGTCCATCGTGCGGGCCGCGGCGGCGCTGGAGCTCGTGCACGCGGCGGCGATCGTCCACGACGACATCATCGACCGGAGCCCCCTGCGGCGCGGCCGCGCAACGGCCCACCGGCGGCTCGGAGACGGCCTCGCCATCATGGTCGGCGACCTGCTGCTGAGCTGGGCCGGTCACCTGTTCCACACCTCCGGGCTGCCACGCGCGTTCGTCGCCCGGGCCATGACGCTGTGGACGGCCATGGGCCGGGAACTGATCGCCGGTGAATGCCTCGAGCTGCTGAGCACCGACGGCCCCGCCGACGTGCGGCGGTCGCTGCGGATCGTCCGGTTCAAGACCGGCTCCTACACCGTGGAATGGCCATTGCGGATCGGCGCGGTCCTCGGCGGCGCCGCACCGGCGATGCTGGACGCGCTGGCCGGCTACACGCGCCCGCTGGGTGAGGCGTTCCAGCTCCGCGACGATCTGTGGGGCGTTTTCGGCGACCCCGCCGTCACCGGCAAGTCCGCCCTGGACGACCTGGCGGGCCGCAAGCCCACCGCTCTGCTGGCCCTCACCCTGGAACGCGCCGGCCAACCGGACCGCGATGAATTGCGAGAACTACTGCGCGCCGCGGTCGGCCCCGCCGAAGCCGACCGGATCAGGCAGATCATGCGCCGTTCCGGAGCCGCCGACCAGGTCCGGCAGATGATCGACGAACGCGCCGCCGCCGCGCGGACGGCGCTGGCCCGCGTCCGGCTGGCGCCCGAACCCGCCCACGCCCTGACCGGCCTGATCGACGAGGTGACCGCAGATGCCTGACGCCCCCGCTCGCTATGACGACGCCTTCATGGACGGGTTGCGGCTCCAAGGCGACGAGCCGGCCGACACGACCGTGGAAGCGCTGTTCACCGGCGGCCACGTGGCCCGGTTCAACACGCTGATGCGCTGGTTCACCACCACCGGGCAGCCCCTTCCCGACGGGCTGCCCGAGCCCGCCCGCGACTATCTGAACGCCACCGCGACCGCACCCGACTGGGTCGACTGGACGGTGATGGAGGAGGCCCGGCGGTTCTTCATCGACAACGACGTGCACATCTCCACCGCCCTGTCGTTCGCGTCCATGCCCGCCTGCTACTTGGTCCCTCACGTGGCGAGACTGCTATCGGCGACCCACTCGCTGGACTACCCCTCGCGCCGCATGGCAGAAACCGGGCAGTTCACCGTCTACCTCATGCAACCGGACGCGTTCGAGGCCGGCGGCCGCTTCCTTCCGGCCGCCCAGAAAGTCCGCCTGCTGCACGCCTCCATCCGCCGCCACCTGCGGGAGTCCGGCCGCTGGCCCGAGCCCGTGGCCATCTGCCAGGAGGACATGCTCGGCGGACTGATGATGTTCAGCATCCAGGTCCTGGACGCCCTGCACCGCCTCGGCATTCACATCACCCGGCAAGGCGCCGACGCCTACTACTACGCCTGGCGCGTGGTCGGCGCGATTCTGGGCTGCGACCCCGCCACCATCCCGCCCGACCTCCAAGCCGCCCGCGAGTTCTCCGACCGCTACATGCTGCGCCACATGGGCCCCTCGGACGAGGGCGCGCACCTCACCCGCCAGCTGATCGACCTGTACGAACAGGTCGTTCCGGGCACCTTGCTCGACCCCGTCGTGCCGGCCCTGATCCGCTTCCTGATCGGTGACACCGCCGCCGACTGGCTGCAGGTGCCCCGCTCTCGCTGGGACGACGTCGTCAAGATCGCCCCCGCCCTGCTCGGCGTCATCGAGCGGTTCGAGGACCGCGGCCCATGGGCGGCACAGGCCTCCGACCGGCTCGGGCGCCTGGTCGCCCACCTGGAACTGACGTCCCTCACCCGAGGCCGGGTCATGCACTACGCCATCCCCGAAGAACTCAAGGCCGACCACGGCGTCGCGGCCACCACCCGCTGGACCCCGCCGCCCCCCATCGTCGCCCCCTAGCTTTACCGGCCATCCGCGTCCCGCACTCGTCGTCTTCGCCGACGGGGCCTGTTCGCCACTGCGGCGAAGGAGCGCCTGACGTCCCGACTGGCCGGGCGTGCAGAACCGGACGGCCTGTGGGGTGGCCGGCTCCGGGATGAGTAAGGCGCCGTCTCCGGGTATCTGAGCTCGCATGCTGCATCGGATTCTGGGCGAGGGGCTGGTCGCCGGGACGGCCGGGGTCGCGGTGATGACCGCGGGCGAGCGCGTCGAGCAGTGGTTCACGGGCCGTCCCGACTCGCACGTCCCGGGACGGACGATGCGACGGCTGACGGGCATGCGCGATCCGGCGGGGCGCCGGCCCACGGCGGCGAACCGGGCCATGCACGTCGGGCAGGCGGCCGGGCTGGGCGTGCTGCGCTCGGTCATGGCGCACGCCGGGCTGCGCGGGCCCTGGTCGTCGGCGAAGTTCGCCGTGGTGCGGCTGACCGCCGACCAGATTTTCGAGAACGCCACCGGCGTGGGCGCCCCGCCGCAGACCTGGCCCCGGCGGGAGCTCGCGGTGGACCTGCTGCACAAGGCCGTCTACGCGTACGCGACCGGGCTGGTCGCCGACGCGCTGGCCGCCCGCTCGGGGCCCGGCCCGGGGCGGCGCCATGCCGCCGTGCGTCCGGGGCGCCACGCCGACGTCGGGCCCGTGCCCCAGGGCGGACGGTCCGCGTGACCGGCGGCCCCCGGCGGGGCCCGCCGATGCTCGAAAGTGCGGAGCGGTTCAAGGTCGCGTCATGGCCCGGCCGGACCGGGTGTGGTCGCTGATCAGCGGGGCAGAGCAGCCGGTGAGTGCGGTCGGCGGCACGGGTGTCGCGGGATTCGGTGGGTGGGCGTCCATGAGGTTGTCACGGCGGGAGCAGGTACTGCTGCGGCGCATTGACACCCGTCTGGAGCGGGAGGATCCGCTGCTCGCCCACCGTCTCACCACGTTCACGCCCCCGGGCGATCCGCCGGTGGCCTGGCGGCCTCCCCGTGCGGCGGTCGTCATCGTCGCCGTGGCGGTGGCCGTGGCCGTCTTCCTCATGGCGTGGGTGGTGCTGTCCATCGACCCGCCGTGCCGGGGGGCGGGGGCCCTGCGATCCGGCGCGGCGTCCGCCGTCCCTCCCGATGCCCGCCCGGCAGGGGAGCCGCCGACGCCCGCAGCCTCCGGTTCCTCGCCGACATGCTGACCCGATATCCGCCGATCATGCCCGCGTTTCAGGAGTGACGATGAGCGATGTGCGAACCCCGTCCGGCCCGGCGAGTTCGGTGGCCCCGCCGGCCCGGACGTCGCGCGGCAAGATCCTGGCGGACTGGTTGAGCACCACCGATCACAAAAAGATCGGCTACATGTACCTTGCCGCGTCGTTCACGTTCTTCTCCTTCGCCGGGATCCTGGCGCTGGTGATGCGCGGGGAGCTGGCCGAGCCGGGGCTGCAGGTGGTGAGCAACCACCAGTACAACCAGCTGTTCACCATGCACGGCACGATCATGATGTTCTTCTTCGCGACCCCGCTGTTCGCCGGGTTCGCCAACGTCATCATGCCGTTGCAGATCGGCGCGCCGGACGTGGCGTTCCCGCGGACGAACGCGCTGAGCTTCTGGCTGTTCTTCTTCGGCGCCCTGGTGGCGATCGCCGGGTTCCTGACGTCCGACGGCGCCGCGAGCTTCGGCTGGACCGGCTACCCGCCGCTGTCGAACGAGGTCCGCTCCCCGGGGTACGGCGGGCACATGTGGGCGCTCGGGCTGATCATGTCCGGTGTCGGCACGATCCTGGGCGCGGTCAACTTCCTCACCACGATCATGGGCATGCGCGCCCCCGGGATGACGATGTTCCGGATGCCGATCTTCACCTGGAACGTGCTGTTCACGTCCGTCCTGGTCGTCCTGGCGTTCCCCGTCATCGCCGCGGCCCTCGCCGCCCTGTTCGCGGACCGGGCCTTCGACACCCACATCTACGACCCGTCCCACAACGGCGCCCTCATGTGGCAGCACCTGTTCTGGTTCTTCGGGCATCCCGAGGTCTACATCGTGGCGCTGCCGTTCTTCGGCATCGTCACCGAGGTCATCCCCGTGTTCTCCCGCAAGCCGCTGTTCGGGTACGTCGGCATGGTCTTCGCCAGCATCGTCATCACCGGCCTGTCGATGACCGTGTGGGCGCACCACATGTTCACCACCGGCGCGGTGCTGCTTCCGTTCTTCTCCTTCCTGTCGTTCCTGATCGCGATCCCGACCGGCATCAAGTTCTTCAACTGGGTCGGCACCATGTGGCGCGGCGAGATCGTCATGGCCGCGCCGATGCTGTGGGCCGTCGGATTCCTGGTGACGTTCCTGTTCGGCGGCCTGACCGGCGTCATCCTCGCCTCCCCGCCGCTGGACTTCCACGCGCACGACTCCTACTTCGTCGTCGCGCACTTCCACTACGTCCTGTTCGGCACGGTGGTGTTCGCGATGTTCGCCGGGTTCTCCTTTTGGTGGCCCAAGTTCACCGGAAGGATGCTCGACGACCGGCTGAACAAGATCCACTTCTGGATGCTGTTCATCGGGTTCCACACCACCTTCCTCGTCCAGCACTGGCTCGGCGCCAACGGCATGCCGCGCCGCTACGCCGACTACCCCGACCAGTTCTCCACCCTGAACCTGGTGTCGTCCTGCGGCGCGGCCCTGCTGGGCCTGTCGACGTTCCCGTTCCTGCTCAACATCTGGCGCACCGCCCGCAAGGGCCGCGACGTCGGCACCGACGACCCGTGGGGCTACGGCAACTCGCTCGAATGGGCCACCTCCTGCCCGCCACCACGCCACAACTTCAACGCCATCCCCCAGATCCGCTCCGAGCGCCCCGCCTTCGACCTCCACTACCCGCACCTCGACAGAGAGGCGTCGAGCACGGGTTCCGCTCCGGACCGCGGGCACGGCTGATCCCGCCCGGCGCGCCGCCGACCGTCGTCGGCGCGTCCCCCGAGGGCCGCTCCTCACCGGCAGCACGAGCACATGGGAACGCATCGCGCGAGCACCGTCGTCCCCGCCCGCCGGTGACCCCGCACGGAGCCGGTGACGCCGACCCGGCCTGAAGACGCGGCGGCCGCCGGGTGAGCGCCGTCCGGCGGACGGCACCGGTCGCCGGGTGACCTTGCCGGGGCGCGGCGGGGCGACGCCGATGGGTGCGCCTGTGCCGGAGCGGTCATGTGTACGGACATCGCCTGGGGGTAGCACAGCGCGTGCTGGAAGATCACCCCAGGTCGCGCGTCCTGTCACTTCGTGACGGGGCGCTGGAATCTCCTCGGATCGCCCCAGGTCGATAGAGGCGCTGCGGGGCTTGCAGGGCAGGCGGTGGCCTTCCGGCACGTGATGGCAAGGCGCTCCCCCGAAAGCATGGAGGCGGTCATGGCAGAGGGCCGGCGGGACGTGATCGAGGTTCTGACCCACGATCATCGTGAGGTCGAGGACATGTTCGAGGAACTGACGACCGAGGCCGACCCGGAGCAGCGGCGGCGGATCCTCGACGATGTCACGATCGAGCTGGTGCGGCACGCGGTCGCCGAGGAGATGTACCTGTATCCGGCGGTCCGCCGATTCGTTCCGGCGGGGACCAGATCGCCGAGAAGGAGATCTCCGACCACGCCGAGGTCGAGCGGGTCCTGAAGGAGCTGGAGACCGTCGACACCGCCCAGGCCTCCTTCACCACGTTGGTGCACCGCCTCATCGATGACGTCTCCGCGCACGTCCAGGACGAGGAGGGCACCCTGTTCCCCGCTCTCGCCGAGCATGCGGGTCCTGAGGAGCTGCAGAAGCTGGGAGATCAGGTGCAGTCCGCCAAGAAGATCGCGCCGACCCGCCCGCACCCGGCGGCGCCGGACAAGCCGCCGCTGAACAAGCTGCTGAACCCCGGAGCCGGGCTGGTCGACCGGGCCCGCGATCGCCTCACCGGCCGCGGCGGGCACTGACCCGACGCGGCCGCCACCGTGACCGGCCGGGACACGCAGATCGACGCGCAGCGGCGTTCTGCCGCGGCCGTCCACATCAAGACGAAACGGAAGGAAGATCGTGACCGCACCGGTGAAGCAGATGCTGGAGACCTACCCGGCCGACCTGGGCGGGGTGGACCGCGAGAAACTGGCGCGCTGCATCGAAGAATGCCTGGCCTGCGCACACGCCTGCACGGCATGCGCCGACGCGTGCTTGTCGGAAGACCAGGTCTCGGAACTGAGAAAGTGCATCCGGACGAACCTGGACTGCGCGGACCTCTGCGAGACCACCGGGCGGGTGCTGTCCCGCCACACCGGATACGACGCCAACATCACGCGGGCGCTGCTGGAGGCGTGCGCACAGACGTGCAAGGCCTGCGCGGACGAATGCGGGAGGCACGCCGATCACCACGACCACTGCCGTGTGTGCGCGGACGCGTGTCGGCGCTGCGAGCAAGCCTGCCGGGACCTCATCACGTCGCTGGGCTGAGCCCGAGGAAGCCATGATGTACGGCTCATTCGACGGGCGGACCCGCAGCGACCACGCGGCCGCCCCCGTTCTCGCTGACGCGGGCCACGGTGAGCGAACACCCGGGAAGCCGACCGAAGACCTCCGCCAGACGCCGCACGGTCCGGGCGGCGGGCCCGCAGGGGGCGACGATCTGGCGGAGCACCCGTAACCGCCCCGTGTGACCGACGCCTCCCCCGGCTCCGGCTGGGCGGCGACACGGTCGGCGAGGTGGACCTTGGCTGCCCCGGTGAGACTCGCCCCGGCCGCCGGCCGAGTTCGGACGGCTCTGCGCGGGGTACCGCCGGGGCAGGATGAGGGACTTGAGCATTGCGCTGATCGGTCTCGGCCCGCGGGGCCTGTCCGTCCTGGAGAGGCTGCTGATCAGGCTGCGAAGCACCCCGCCGGACGGGACCGTCACCATCTGGGCGTTCGAGCGCGTCGAGCACGGTGCGGGACGGATCTGGCGCACCGGCCAGCCACCCTGGCCGGCCGCGAACACCTCTGCCTCCGAGGTGGCCATCCACTCGCCCGACAGCTTCCTGACGGTGGGAGACGGCGACCGTCCGCACTCCCTGGTCGACTGGGCCG
The DNA here is from genome assembly GCF_042675525.1 of Actinomadura sediminis. NCBI lineage: Bacteria > Bacillati > Actinomycetota > Actinomycetes > Streptosporangiales > Thermomonosporaceae > Actinomadura > Actinomadura sediminis. The sequence continues at coordinate 34,848 of NZ_JBHTJA010000031.1, read as the reverse complement.
GGCTCGAACCCGGTCAGTACCCGTCTCGCCGCCTCTACGGCCGTTACCTGGCGGCGGCCTTCGACGATCTGTGCGCGAGGGCCCCGCACGGCGTCCATGTCAGACCCGTCCTGGCGGAGGTCACGAAGCTGGCCCGCGCGGCGACGGGCCGACTGTGGGTCACCGCGGGGAGCCGCGAGGTGCCCGTGGACAAGGCGGTGATCGCCACCGGCCATCCGCGTCTCGAGCCGACCCGCGAGGAAGCGCATCTCGGGGCACACGCCGCCCGGCACCCCGGCACGAGGTACTTCGGCCCCGGCCTCGCCGCCGAGATGGCCTTGGAGGACATCCCACCCGGCGGCCTGGTGGCGGTGCGCGGTCTGGGGCTGACGTTCTACGACCTCGTCAGGTCGATGACGCTGGGGCGGGGCGGGCGGTTCGTGGACGGGCCCGGCGGCGCTCTGCGGTACGTTCCCAGCGGGCTGGAGCCACGACTGGTGGCCGGGTCGAGGACCGGACTGCCGTTCCTGGCGCGCCCGGCGGTTCCCCCGTCGTCGGAGGCGCTGCTGCGTCCCACGATCCTGACCGAGGAGCGCCTCCACCGCGCCCGCGACGCGGCCGTCGCGGAACGGGGCACGCCACAATTGGACTTCGCCGCGGACATAGAGCCGTTGATCGAGCGGGAGGCTTCGGCGCGGTGCCCGGGCCTCGCCGACCCGGCCTCCTCTGTTCTCCGGCAAATTCGGAACGGCCCGCCGACACGCTGGTCGAGGCCCGGACGCCCGGCACCGTCCTGCACCGCGACACGGCGCCGTTGATCAGGCGGCTGCCGGCGGGCGGCATGATCAGCGAGCACGTCACCATCGACCCGACGACCGGCCGCCGCTTCGCCACCGGCGGTCTGGCCACCACATCCGCCCCCTACCACGTGCTGCACGCAGACGGCCGCCCCGACCCCGATGTCCACGCCCTCGGCGTCGTCACGGACGGAGCCCGCTGGTTCACGCAGGTCGGCTCCGGCCGTCCCGGCAAGGACAGCCCATTCCACCGGGACGCGGACGCGATCGCCGCCTCCATTCTCAGCCCTGCCGCAGCGCCACGCCCCCTGCGGTGACCGCGGTTCCGCGCCTGCTCGACGGCCCGCCGTCCGCGGTCCGGCCGCCGCGGACAACGGTCCGGAACCCGTCCCACGTCGTGCTGGACCTGGCGCCGGTCGGGCCGCTGAGGGCCGGGTCAGCGGAACGGGTACGGCAGGCGAGCCGACCGCCGGGATCGTGGCGGGTCTGGACCTGCCGGTGGCGTGTTCGGTCACTGTGCCGCAAGGGACGCGGTTCCTAGATTGAGACCGCCGACCGACCCACCCACGCGACCGAGCGCACGCCCTTCGGCCCGCGAAGAGAGGACCAGCGATGACCAGCCGATTCGCGCAGCTCGCGTTCACCCCGGGCGTCCAGCGCCATCAGCGGGAGCACGGCAGCGCGCGGGCCTACCGGCCGCTGCTCGACGGTCCCGTGGTCGCCGACCGGCTCGGCGAGGCCGAGCGGGAGTTCGTCCACGAGCGCGACAGCTTCTACCTGGCCAGCGTCGGGGAGACCGGATGGCCCTACGTCCAGCACCGCGGCGGGCCGCCCGGGTTCCTGAAGGCCTTGGACGACCGGACGCTCGGCTTCGCCGACTTCCGCGGCAACCGGCAGTACATCACCCTCGGAAACCTCGACCACGAGAACAGGGTCGCGCTCTTCCTCATGGACTACGCCCACCAGGTGCGGATGAAGATCATGGGTCGGGCGCGGGCGACCGGCGACCCCGCGCTGCTCGCCGAGCTGACCGTCCCGCACTATCGCGCCAAGGTGGAACGCGCCGTCCTGATCGAAGTCGAGGCCTTCGACTGGAACTGCCGCCAGCACATTCCCAGGCTCGTCCCCCTCGACGCCGTCGAGCGCACCGTGGCCTCCCTCCAGGAGCGGATCGCCGAGTTGGAACGGCAGAACGCCGAACTGCGCGCGGCCCGCTGAGCCGTCCACGACCGTCCGGAACGGGGCGCGGTCAGAGGGCCCGCCGTCCGCCCGGCGGCCGTGGCCGCACAGAAAGCGGGCGGTCGAGCTCCGGCACCATTCCGAAGCGCCTCCGTGACGCGCTTCGGAATGGTGCCGGTGCTGTGCGGAGACGTCTCAGGAACGGTTGTTGATTTTGGTGGTCAGGGCCTGGAGGAGGCCCTGCAGCAGGTCGATGGTGGTCTCGTCGACCAGGTTGCCGTCGGGGTCGAATCGTTCGTGGGAGCGGAAGGCGATCACTTCGGGCTTGACCACGATGTCGCTCTCGGTCCAGACGAAGACCTGGCGGAGGGCGAGCTGGGCGCGGACCGAGCCGAACTGGGTGGGCGCGGCACCCATGATCGCGACCGGCTTGTGCAGCAGCGGAAGGCCCTCGTTCCCCGTCCAGTCGGTGCTGGCCCAGTCGATGGCGTTCTTGAGCGTGCCGGGGATGGAGTAGTTGAACTCCGGGGTGGCGATCAGCAGGCCGTCCACCGCGGTGATCCGCTCGCGCAGATCGGTGACCGCGGCCGGACGGTCGTGCGGGGTGTCGAGGTCTTGGTCGTAGGCCGGGATGTCGCGCAGACCGTCATAGATCTCGATGTCCAGACCGGTGGTGAACTTCTGCGCTGCGCGCAGCAGGGCGGTGTTGTGCGAGTCGGCGCGGAGACTGCCGGAGATCGCGAGAACCTTGGAACCGCTCATGGTCGCTCCTAGGGAGAAGGGGCCCCGCCCGGACGGCGAGGCCCTCCGTCGTGGTCAGTGCCGGTGGTGTCGGACGACGGGCCAGTCGATGTCGGTGTCGGCGGCCTTGTTCAGGTAGTTGGTGAACACGTTGAGCGCCACTCCGGCGACGACCTCGGTGATCTCGCCGTCGGTCAGGCCGGCCTCGTGGGCGGCCTTGAGGTCGGCGTCGGCGACGCCGCCCCGGGTGCGGAGCAGGGCGGCGGCCAGAGCCAGCACGGCGGCGGCCTTGGGGTCGGCGGACTCGGCGTGCCGGTTCCGCTCGGTCTCGTCCCGGTCGAGCCCGGCGATGTTCGTGCCGATGTAGGTGTGCGCGGACAGGCAGTAGTCGCAGCCGTTCTCCTCGGCGACGAGCAGCGCGATGCGCTCACGGGTCGCCGCGCTGAGCGCGCCGCCCGCCAGCGCTCCCGAGAATTCCAGGTAGCCCTTGAGCACGGCGGGGCTGTTAGCCATTACCTTGGTCATGTTCGGGGTGACCCCCAGCGCCTTTTGCACGGCGGCGAGAAGGTCGGCGGCCTTTCCGGTCGCGTTCTCAGGCTGAATCTGCGGAAGGCGGGACATGTTGACACCTTTTTCGGGGAGTTCGGGTCGATCACCTCGACGTTAGATCCGGTCGGCCACCTCGCCGGCGGGCATTACATGCCCCTATGCGGACAGAACGCGCCATCGGTGGTCGATGGCGTGGACCGTCCCGGGTTCCTCTGCCGCTTCCTGGTTCGACGCCGTGTAGATCAACTTGAGCGCCTTGCGTCCCGGTCCCGGCGGCCGCGTAGCGGAAGGCATTGCGCAGCAGGTGGACGGGACGGGACCTGGACGATCGCCCGAGGCCGGACGGTGGCCCTCAACGGTCACCGCGTTCACCACGTAGAGCTGGTCCGTGGCGTGTGAGCCACCGGCCGTACTGCACGCCGGACGCGATGGGCGCGGCGGTCCGCGTCAGGGCGAACACCGGGTTCTTCCGACGGTGGCCGGGGCCGCTGGAGACAAACCGTTTCCGTGCTGGGCGATGCTTCCGCGAAGTTGATCTCAAGTGTGGTCGAGGTTGCATGCTCGGAGTGCAGGTGGTGCAAGGGAGAGGGGCGGTCGGAATGCGGGTGGTTCGTATGATGCGGTTCGGGGGGCCGGAGGTGCTGGTGCCGGGTGAGGCGCCGGATCCGGTGGCGGGGGCGGGCCAGGTCGTGGTCGATGTGGCGGTCGCGAGGATCACGTTCGTGGAGACCCAGATCCGGCGGGGTGTCGATCGGTGGCATGCCAAACCGTCGCTGCCGCATGTGCCGGGCGACCTGGTGGCAGCACGGGTCGTCCGCCGGGCGATCGGCGAGCCCGGGCCGGCGGCTCCGCGGTCGCCGCGGCGGGCGTACTGGTCGGCGGGGACCTCGCGTTGGTAGGGTCGGTGGCGTGATTCCGCCGTGTGTCCGCGGATCCGTCGACTCGAACTGTCTGAGGTGACGAATCTTGACGGACCCGCGTGACGCCTGCGTCATGTCCTCGCACGGACCCGATCCCGGCACCGAGCGTGTCGGCTCCCCGGCTGCGGGCCGCCTTTTCCGGGCATTGCGCTCGATGGCGGTCATCTCGCGGGTCGACGGGGCGGCGTTGATGCTCAGCGACGAACGAGGACACCTGCGCGCGGTGGGAGGTTCCACCTCCGAGGGGCTGGAACTGGAGTACGTCCAGCAACTCGAGCGAACCGGGCCCGCGCACGAGTCGGTGGCGTCCGACCACCCCATCGCCGTGCCCGACCTGAGCGACCGGGACGCGGGATATGCGCGGCTGGCGGACCGGGCGGCACCGGTGCGGTCGGTGCTGTCGGTTCCGATACGCCTGGACCACCGGCCCATCGGGGCGCTGAACCTCTACCGGTGCACGCCGTGCGAGTGGACCAGCCACCAGATCGCCGTGGGGCAGGACCTCGCCGAGGCGATGGCCGAGTTGCTGACCGTCCTGTCCCGGCGCGGTCATGGACCGGCCGCGGCCGGTCGACGGCAATCCACCGCCGGGGGAACGTGATGCACATCGACACCGAAGCGTTGAACGCGAGCCTCCAGCGGCTCCGCCAGGACCGCCGGGAGCCCGATGTGGCACGCGTGCTGCAGCAGGTGGTCGGGGCGGTGGACCGGCTGTTCGGCCATGACGGCGCCGGGATCATGCTCGTCGACCAGGAAGGCCGGCTGGTGTACGTGGCGGCCTCCGACGAGGCCGGACGGGCGTTGGAGGAGGCCCAGGCGTCCACCGACCAAGGCCCCTGCCATGACACCTACGTCTACGCGCGCCCGGTCACCACCAAGGACGTGCATTCCGACGACCGCTGGCCCCGGCTGGCCGAACTGCTGGACTCTCGGGTGCGGGCGGTGGCCGGGGTACCGCTCCTGCTGAGCGGCAGCCCCGTGGGCACGCTCAACGTCTACCGCTCCGAACCCGCCGAATGGGACGACTCGGACCTGCAGGCCCTGCGCGCCTACGCCGGCCTGATCGAAGAGGTGATGTCGGCTTCGCTGGCGGCCCACGAGCACAGCGTCACGGCGGCTCAGCTCCAGTACGCCCTGGACTACCGGGTCATCATCGAACGCGCCATCGGCTACCTGATGGCGACCCACGACCTGGACGCCGTCACCGCGTTCAACATCCTGCGCAAACAGGCCCGCGACAGCCGGCGCCGAGTCGCCGACCTGGCCGCCGAGATCCTCGGCGACACCACCTGACCCAGCCTCTTTTCACGTCTGCCGCACCGTCCTGCCGTCCTGCCAGAGCCCGGCGCATCCGGCCGCACACGACTGCTCCCGACCGACCTCCGTCCGCCCCGACGCCCCAGGCCCACACGACCGCACGTTCCGCTTCACCACGGTCCGGTCCCTGACCCCGCCCGGCCCCTGGAGTTCTCGCACCGCTCCTTGGAGGCCCCTGATGCCGCGACCCGACCGCCACGACGCCCCGCCGGCCCGCGATCCCGCCCCGCACGGCGACGCACCGGCGCCTCTGCAGGTCGCCGTCCGGCATGACGGCTCGACCACGACGCTGCGGCTGCGCGGCGAACTCGACCTGTCCACCGCCGACCGGCTGCGCGACGACATGGCGGTCCTGCTGGCCGAACACGATCCGCACCGGCTGCTGCTGGAGCTGTCGGACCTGACCCACATCGACTCCAGCGGCCTGGCCGTGCTGGTGTGGGCCCACCGGCTCCTCACCGGCCGCGGCCGCCGGCTCCTCCTGCACCATCCCCGGCGCCGAGTGCAGCGCGTCCTGCACGTCACCGGCCTGCACACCCGCCTGCACATCACCGAGGCCCGACCCGACGGCCAGACGCCGCTACGGCGGCGAACACCGTCACCGCCCGGCGCCCGCCCCGCCGGGGGCCGTCCGGGAGGCGGGCGGCAGGCGTGAGCAATCCCCCGAACCGCCCGCACTCGCTTCCGGGCGTCCCGCTCCTCCCGCCCTCGTCCCGGACGGTCCAGGCCGCGCGCGCCCACCTGACCCGCCGCTACGCGCGCGCGGTCCGCGCCGTCCTGTGGGAGGCCCACCGGCTTCCGCTGCCCGACCTCGACGCCGTCCGCATGGTGCTCGCCAACGCCGGTGCCCGCCGCCCCCCGTCCCCGAAGGCGGCCGTCCCCGCCGACACCGGCCGCAGCGCGATGGACTTGAGCGCGGCGTTGGTGGTACTCCAAGCCGCCCGCATGGACATGGACCGTCTCGAGGTCGAACTGCTCGACACCGCACGGCGGGCCGGGCTGGACTGGGCGGTGATCGCCTCGATCCTGGACCTTCCCGACGCCACGGCGGCCGAGCAGCGCTTCGAGAAGCTGCGGCCGGTCATGGACGCGCCCGTCGACCGAATCCCCCCGCCCGACCTCGGCTCCCGCGACGAACCATGACCGGCCTCGCGGCACCGGAATCCCCCTCCCCCGCCGCCGTCCCGGCCCGCTTCCCGCCTGGCACCGGCCACGGGACGAGCTGATTGCTCTTGGGATCGACGGGTAGTGGACGGATCTGCCGGGCCGAGAGGCCCGCGCCCGTTCAAGGAAACCGCAGGCTCGGGGAGGCGGCCCAGACCGAGAACGGGACTGGACTCCGGCGCCGCCCGGACGGCCGAGGCGGCCGTCACCGAGCTCGGCCGCACGCTCGACCCACGCGAGAACGACAACGAGGAGGACGGCGATGACCACGCCGGAAGAGAACAGCCCCAAGAGTGAGGACACCGACCAGGTCGTGATGAAGCCGGGCGGCAACCCTGACCGGGACCCGGACCAAGAGCCCGCGCGGCGCCCGGACGTCCGTAACGAGCTCGGCGCCGAACTCGAGGACAAGATGGCCGACAAGAACCTCACACGCGACGACTTCACCGAGTCCTGAACACGTTCCAGGGAGACGAACGGGAGGTGAGCGGCCCGCCGATCACCCCCTCGACGCCCGTGTCGCGGCGCGGGAAGACACCGACCGGTGCGCAGTGCTCGGCACATGGCCCGCCCGCCGGTACCGCCGGATTAGGGTGCCCGGCGCGAATACCGCCTCCGCCCTCGAATTCCTCGCCGCGACGGCGTCCGCTCGCGCGTTCGCCGCCCGGCGCTCCCGGCATCGGTGCGGCACCAGGCGACGATCCATGCCGTCTCCATAGCGGCGTCCAGGAGATACGTCCAGCGGAGCGTGCCGCGAGGAACGTAGAAGAGGTCGATGGCCAGGAGGGTCGTCGCCGTGCCCAGGCCGGTGCGGCGGGCGTGTGCGCGCCCGGCGGGGGAGGCCGACGCTCGCGTTTGCGACCACCCGGCGGACACCAGCAGCCCCGCGACGGTTCGTTCCAGCCATTTGTCCTGCTTGGAGCCGAAGACCCACTCGAAGGTCCGCATGCTCACGAGCGGCCAGGCACCGCCGACGATGTTGAAGGCACCGTGGGCTCGTGCCAGTACGTCGGCGCTGCGTCTTGGCGTCGCGGTCGGCCGGGTGCCGAAGGGCATTGCTCTCACCTTCCGGAAAGTCATGGGCATTGGTGGGCCAGGCAGGCGGCGACCAGGCTCATCGTGAGCCCGAAGCAGCCGGGACCCGCCACCCCCGGGTCCCCCTCGGCCGCAGCCGGGGCGGGCCGAGCGGTTCGGCGACCTCGCCCGACCCTCCGCGAGCGTCCGGCCCGTCATGTCAGGACGTCTTGGCGATCTCCTTGCCGACCCCGCTGGGCCGTCGTACCCCCGGTCGGCCCGTCAGGGGAACGATTCCGCCCCTACCCGACGAACGCGGTCTCGCACGGAGATCCGTGTCAGATTCCGCCCAAGGATCCGCTCGCGCGCCCGCCTCCTACACGTGGTCGCGCGGGATGCGGAGGTTCCAGTTGTCCGAGTGGATGCGGCGGTCGTTCTCGTAGCCGTCGAGCTGCGCGTGGACGTGGAAGTCGTCCTCGGTGCAGGTCAGGACCGTGCGGGTGACCGTCCGCGCCTCCCAGTCCCCGCGGTGGAACGTCATGGTCGACACGACTTCGCCGCCGGCGGACGTGAAGTCGTCCGCCACCCAGCTGTACCGCTGGTCGACGCGCCGGCCGACGTCCAGGTCGATGGAGTCGAACCGCTGGACGCCCCCGTCCTTGACGACCTCCAGCGCCGACTCGTAGCCGACCAGGTCTCGCGTGACCCGCCACTGCTGGTCGCCCGGGCTCACCTGCTCGGTGCGCAGCGGCGGCGCGCCTTCCGCCTCGCCGAAGGGCCGCATCGACACCTCGTCGGACTCGGCCACCGGACGCACCGGGAGGATCAGCCGGCTGCCGCCGGTGAACACCGAGAGCCGGGCCTGGCGCGGCGGCGGCCAGGCCAGCGGCCAGTACGAGCTGGACAGCGACAGCCGGATGCGGTGGCCCGGCGGGAACGCCTGGGCGACGCCGTTGAGGCGGACGCGCACCCGGTAGCGGCGGCCGGGCTCCAGGGGCTCGGGGTCGTCGTCGCCGTCCCGGTGCGTGAGGTTGAGCAGCCCGTAGGTGACGCGGGTGGCGCGGCCGTCCGGCGCCACGTCGGAGAGCCGGGCGGCGACCATGGCGACCGGTTCCGAGGCGGCCACGTCGAGTTCCACGACGGGGCCGCCGAGGATCTCGCAGCGTTCGGTCAGCACGTCGGTGTCGAAGACGAGCGAGCCGCCGTCCTCCTCCCGCTGGTCGTAGGGCAGGTCGGGCGGCGCGCTGTAGGAGCACCACTTGCCGGCGAACTGCCCCACCGACAGCGGCGACTGGATCGTCAGCTCCTCCTCGGGCGCCTCCTCCGCCGGACGGACGATCCGGTGCGGGGCCAGCGGCAGCGCGTCGCGCCGGACGTGCGGCGAGGGCCACGACGGCTCCCCGACCCAGCGGCCGGGACGCTCCTCGTAGGAGGTGGACGGCGGCACGCTGTCCTGCATCCAGGTGCGCAGCATCGGCTCGTCCATCACGCCGTTGTCCTCGTCCTTCAGCCACCGGTCCCACCAGCGCACGACCTCCTGCAGGAAGCCGATGGCCGGGCCCGGCTCGCCCAGGTGCGGGTACCGGTGCGACCACGGGCCGATCAGCCCCTTGCGGGGGACGTCGAGGTGCTCCATCAGCCGGAACACCGCGTTCGAGTAGCCGTCGGCCCAGCCGCAGACGGCGAACACCGGGCACTGGACGGCCGAGTAGTCCTCGCAGACCGACGCGCGCCGCCAGTAGCCGTCGCGGCGCTGGTGGCCGAGCCAGTTCTCCAGCCACAGGCCGCTGCCCTCCAGGCGCTCCTTCCACATGTCCCGCCAGCGTTCGCCGACCAGCGCGGGATCGGGCGGGCAGGTGGTGTGGGCGAACATCGTGGACGCCTCGGCCAGGTTGTCCGACAGCAGGCAGCCGCCCATGTAGTGCATGTCGTCGGCGTACCGGTCGTCGGTGAAGGAGGCGATCACGATGGCCCGCAGGCTCGGCGGCCTGCGGGCCGCCACCTGGAGGGAGTTGAACCCGCCCCAGGAGATGCCCATCATCCCGGTGCGCCCGTCGCACCACGGCTGGTCGGCGAGCCAGGCCAGCACCTCCTCGGCGTCGCGGTGCTCCAGGTCGAGGTACTCATCGGTGAGCACCCCCTCCGACTCCCCGGTGCCGCGGATGTCGACGCGGATGCAGGCGTAGCCGTGCCCCGCCATGTAGGGGTGATGGATCGAGTCCCGCACCGCCGTGAGGTCGCGCTTGCGGTACGGGATGTACTCCAGGACCGCCGGCATCGGCTCGTCGTCGGACGCGACGGGGCGCCAGAGCCGGGCCGCCAGGCGGGTCCCGTCCGACATCGGGATCCACAGGTGCTCCTCTTCCTTGACCGCCCACGGCAGTGCGGTGACCTCACGCATCGCTCGTCCCCCAGGTCGATTCGTTCCCTCGGTCGCGCCGTCGCCTCATCGCCCGTTCGGCCCGCTGCCGTCGTCGAAGACGAACCCCAGCGCCTTGACGCACCGGTCGTACTTGTCCTGGAGCTCCTCCTCGCCGGACGCCGCCACGGCGATGTGCGCCAGTTCGTGGCTGTAGCTGTCCTCCGCCTGCGGCGTGTCCGACAGCCGCTGCCCCACGTCCACCAGGGGATGGATGCTCACACCCCCGATCTCCCGCTCGGCCCGCGCGATCTCCTCCGCGCCGGCCCGGTCGCGGACCACACCGTCGGAGAAGCGCCGCAGGTACCACTTGGCGGCCAGCGCGTACGGGCCCTTCCGGTCCGGCAGGCTCGGATCCCTTCCCAGCGCGAGGCCCAGCATGCAGTGGTGGTTGGGCATGCCGTCGACCTCCTCGAAGAGCCGGGCGTGCGACTGCGAGTGGCGCGGGTTGATCTCCAGCAGGCCGACCTCGCCCGTCTCCGGGTCGCAGAAGTACTCGATGCTGAACGTCGAGTCGTCCAGCCCGACCTGCGCGATCACCCGCGTGGAGACGTCCTCCAGCCTGCGCCGCATCTCGGCCGGCAGCCGGGACGGGTACTGGTGGCGCAGGAAGCTGGACCTGCCGGGATACGGGACGGAGTCGAGCAGGCCGTAGACGTGGATCTCACCGTCGCGGACGTACCCCTCGACGGCGGCGCGGGCGCCCGACATCGCCTCCTCCGCCAGGCACGCCTCCCCGCCGACCTCAGCGATCTCCGGCGGCAGGTCGAGCAGCCGCAGCACGTGGTCGAAGGGCTTGCCGAGCCGGCCGATGCCGTCGCGGATCCGCGCGACCGCGTCCCGGAACTGGGCGTCGTCCTCCACATGGAACGCCAGCTCCGAGGACACCGACTTCACCGGCTTCAGCCACATCGGGTAGCGCAGGCCCTCCGGCGGCCGCTCGGCGTTCTCGAGGTCCAGCAGCGCGAAGCGCGGGTACGCGTCGGTCACCTTCTGCTGCTCGAGCCGGCTCCAGTACTTGTGCTCGCACTTGACCACCGCTTCCAGGTCGGGCCCGCGCAGCCCGAACCGGCTGGTCAGGATCGGCACCATGGCGCTGACCGGGAAGTCCCAGTAGCCCACGATCGCGTCGACCGTCCCGTCGAACTCCTCCAGTCGCCGCTGCGCCTTGTCGAGCAGGGCGGCGATGTCGATCTCGCCGTGCAGCAGTTCCTCCGGGTCGAGCAGCGGGTGGAACCGGCACTGGTCGGCGTGCGGGACGTCCAGCAGGGTGTCGAAGTTGTCCTCTTCCAAACCGAGGACGAACACATTGACGGCTTCCATCCAGGGACCTCCTCGCTTCGTCAAGGCGAAGTTGCCTCCTGGCAAAGACCCAAACGTGCGCAATGCCACCACCATCGCCTGGGCCCGGCGGACGAAGTGGTCGCCCGCTCCGGCGGCGTGGTCCGCACGGGAGCGGTGTGGCGGTCGCCGGGCACCCGGTCAGGGACGCCGCTTGCGTTCGGCCATGCTTCCGGGGGCCGGGGTGATGACGTCGATGCGTGCGCCCGTCGGGTCGCTCAGTACCGCGAACCGTCCGGGCGGGATGGTGGTGGGCGGGAGGAGGACGCGGGCGCCCAGTTCGGCGGCCCTGGCCGTGGCGGCGTCGCAGTCGGTGACCCAGATGTACGGGATCCAGTGGGCGGGCGGGTCCCGGTAGCCGGCGCTCCGCAGTTCCTTCAGGGCGACGAGGCCGCCGACGGACCAGTCGCCGACCTTGAAGTTGACGTAGTCGGTGTAGTAGGCGCGGTGGACGGCCCGCCAGCCGAACACCTCGCCGTAGAAGCGGACCGCCTCCTCGGGGTCCTCGCAGGCCAGCTCCGTCCAGCACATCGCGCGGGGCTCGTCGACGACGCCCGCGCCCTCGAGCCGTCCGGGCGTCCAGAGCGCGAAGTCGGCGCCCTGGGAGTCCGCGCAGTGCGCCATCCGCCAGAGGTCGGACACGTCCGTCGGCGGCACCAGTTCCTGCCCGCCCTCGGCGCGGACGGTGTCGAGGGTGCTCGCGAGGTCGTCGGTGTGGAAGTAGCAGGTCCAGGACGGGGGCTCGGTGTCGTCGGCGAGGGCGCGCATGCCCGCGACCTCCGGGCCGCCCACGTCACCGAGCGTGAACACGTGGTAGTCGCCCTGCCCGGGGACGGTCAGCGTGTAGGCGTACCAGCCGAACAGCTCGCAGTAGAAGTGCCGGGACGCCGCGGCGTCCGGGCTGCTCAGCTCCACCCAGGACGGACGGCCGAGGGCGCGTCGGGTCAGCGCGGGCATCGCCCGTCCTCGAAATCGCGCATGTACGCACATTACGTACCTGCGGTCAATCACCATCAACACTGCGTGCGCGGGGCATGCCAAGGCCGTCCAAGCTTTCGCCAATCCTGCGGGCCGGCCGGGGCACCCGGCATGGAGGAGGGCCGACCCGGATGTGGCCGGGGTCACGCCCCCGCGACCTCGTTTACGCTACCTTCAGTATCGAAACCTCGGGTAGCGTAACTGTGCGAGGCCCTGGACCGGCGACCACGAACGGGGCGTGCGGCCGGAACACCGGCGCGGCTCACCGCGGCCCGTCGAGGACGTCCGGCCACATCCGCGGATTCGACCGAAGAAGGGGCACCATGGGGACGGCGGTGCGGACGGCCACCGAGGACGACATCGCGAAGCTGGCCGTGATGCTGGGACGGGCGTTCCAGGACGACCCGGTCGCCCGGTTCATCGAGCCGGACGACGACCGGCGCCGCCGCGTCCTGCCGCGGATCTACGCGATGCAGTTGCGGGGCTTCTTCATCGGCCAGGGGGCGACGGAGGTGATCGTCCTGGACGGGACGGTCAAGGCGGGCGCCCTGTGGAATCCGCCCGGGCGATGGCGGACCCCGGCGCCGACGCAGATCCGCCAGTTCCCCACGGTGCTGCGACTGGCCGGGCGGAACATCGGCCGGCTCGTCTCCGTCTTCGGCGCCGTCGAGAAAGCGCACCCGGCCGAGCCGCACTGGTATCTCGCCGAGCTGGGCACCGCTCCCGACTCACAGAGGACCGGGCTGGGACGCCTGCTGCTGAACTCCCGGCTGGCGCGGTGCGACGTCGCCGGGGAGCCCGCCTATCTGGAGACCCCGGAAGTCAACGTTCCCTACTACGAGCGCTTCGGCTTCCAGGTCAAGGGCGAGATCTCCATCCCTCGTGGTGGCCCAACGGTGTACCCGATGTGGCGGCCCGCAGGAGGGGCATGATCACCCAAGGCAGAAGGAGCACCGCCCCGGCACCCGCCGGCCCGCGCCGCCGCTGACACCCTCGCGGCCGAACAGCCGAATCTCTAGGGGCCTTCGCTACCGGCGGGACGGGGCGCGGCCAGCAGCCGTTTGCGTTCTGGCGTGTAGTGCCACCACGGCCGGGCGGGACGCCCCTCGGCCTGGTCCACCGCGGACATGACGGTGTCGAGCAGGCACGGGTCCAGGGCCTCACCGGATGCCGCTGACATCTGCTCGAACAGCTCGATCGGGTCCCTGCCCGCCAGTTGCGCGCTGCGGGTGATGCCGACGCGTTCGAAGTGACGGGCCACCGCCCGGCCGACGTTGACCAGTTCGGTGAGGTCGGAAGCGTCGCGGTCCGCCCGGTCATGCGCGTTCACGGTGTCGTCTCCTTCGTTGGCAGGCGGTCCTGGTCTGCGAGTTCACCCCAACACCGTGCATCCGACCGGTGTTGACGAGCACGGCGCCGTCCGCCGCCACCGACGGGCCGCGGCCGCTCGCCAGTACCCCACGGCCGGCCCTGCGCCGCCGCCGGACGGGACTCCACAGCGCGGTCGAGCCCCCATCCGCTCGTCGCCACCCCCAGGGTCACCAGGCCGGATGACCTGCGTTGGAGAGACGTCCATGCAGGTCAACGTAGCTACCGCACCGGGTGGCGGTCTTGTAGCAATCGGACACGGCCCGCCCGGCGCGCACCCGTGCCCACGGGTGCGCGCGAAGCCGGGCGTCGCGAGCGGCCCCGGCCGCCTCCCGGTCGCATTCCGTGCCGTGACCAGGCGCGTTGCTAGGCTCGGCTGTCATGCTCGGGACGGTGGGCGGCTGGCTTCGGCGCGGGGGCGAGGTCGTGATCAGCCATATGCGGAGCCGGCTCTGGCCCGTCCCCGTGGCCGTCGCCGCCGTGCTGATCGTCGCGGCGGAGCTTCTGTCGCGGGTCCGCTCGCGGCCGCACGGCGCACTCGCCCGGGGACTGTGGCCGAGCGACATCTCCACGGCCGAGTCCATGTTGAGCCTGCTCGCCAGTTCCTCCCTCACCGTCATCAGCCTGACGATGTCGATGACCCTGGTGGTGCTGCAGCTCGCGTCGAACAACTCGCCGCGGCTCCTGCGCGAGTTCACCAGCGACTTCTCGACCCAGCTCCTGCTCGGCGGCTTCTTCGGCCTCTTCGGCTATTCGCTGGTCGTGCTGCGCAACCTTCCGCCGGAACCGTCCGCGCGGATACCCGCGCTCGCCGTGGGCGTCGCGCTCCTGCTGGCGCTGGCCGTCGTCGCGGGGCTCATCGCGTTCATCGCGTACCTGGTCAGGCTGCTGCGGATCGACCTCGTCATGTCCGAGGTCCGCAACGCGGGGGTGCGGGCGCTGCGGGTCGTGTACGGCCCCACGGGGGCTCCGTTGACGCGCGGGGACGCGCCTCGGGATCCCGGAGTTCCGCTACGGGCCCGGAGGGCCGGGTACGTCCAGTTCATCGACATGGACGAGCTGTTCCGGCACGCGCGGCGAGCCGACTACAGCATCGCGATCGACGTGCGACCGGGCGACCGGGTGCGGCCGGGGCACGTCGTCGGACGCGTGTGGAACGGGCACGGGGACGTGCCGGAAGACCTGCGAACCAAGCTCGCGGACTCGCTCGTCATCGGGGACGAGCGCACCATGGACCAGGACGTCGCGTACGCCTACCGCCAGCTCGCCGACGTGGCCGTCAAAGCCTTGTCGCCGAGCGTCAACGACCCCACGACGGCCACCCACGCGCTCGGCCTGCTGGGCGACCTGCTCGGCGAACGGGCTCGCTACCCCGACGGGTACGGCCGGTTCGCACGGGACGACGGACCCGCCCTCTATCTGCGCGGCTACGACCTGGACGAACTGCTGCTCCTGTCCACCGACCAGATCCTGCGATACGGCGGCGCCGAGCCGGCCGTCGTCTCGGCGATCCTTTCCGTTGTGCGCGACCTCGCCGACTACACCATGACGGACGAACGACGCCGCGACGCCGTGGAACAACTGGTCGCCAGGACGTCGTGGAGCATCGGACGGCACATCGCCGACCCCGTCGTCGCCGACCGGGTCCGCCGCGAGGTCGACGGCACCCGGGCCACGCTGCGAACCGCATAGCGGTCTGGGTCAGGGCAGACCGCTACCGCGCCCCCTCAGCCTGTGTCAGGCGGGAAGACGCGGCCCGTCTCCACGGCCGGGCGGCGATCGCACCGGCCGCGGACGGCTCCCGACGAACCGAGTTCCCGCCCTCCCTACAGTGCGGGGGTGCGGGCGGAGTCCGTGATCGCGGCCTCCCAGGCCGCCTCGATCATGCGGAAGATCTCGTCCACCGCGGCCTCCGGGTCGGGCGCCTCCCGGGCCAGCGAGTAGGCGTCGACCACGAACCTCGCGATCGTCCGGCAGGCCGTCGCGGTCGGCGGCGCGTCGGGGCCGGCCGCGATGGCCGCCGCCAGCGCCTCCGCGTGGCGCAGCCTCATCGACTCCTCGTACTCCCGCAGGGCGGGCGTTTCGTCGATCAGGCGCCAGATCGGGGCGGCGCCCTCAGCCGTGCAATGCCGCACCAAGGCGTGGATCTCGCCGCGCAGCGCGGGGATGAGCGGCTCGTGCGGCGCCCGGCCGGTGGCCGCCCGCGCGAGGCGCTGCTCGAAGTCTTCGTCCCGCTCGAACACGAGGGCCTCTTTCGCGGCGAAGTGGGAGAAGAGCGTGGTGACGGCCACGTCGGCCTCCGCGGCGACGTCACGGACGCCCACCGCGTCGTACCCGCGCTCCAGGAAGAGCCGCAGCGCGGCGTCGGCGATCTTCTGGCGGGTCGCGGCCTTCTTGCGCTCACGGCGTCCGGGCGGCACGGTCATCCCTCAAAGCTACCAGGTACGAAACTGCAACGGTTCCGAAACCGTATCCGCTAGTGTTACGGTCCGTGGCATGAAGAAAGTGAGCTTCGCCGAGTTCGGCGGACCGGACGTTCTGCGGCTCGTGGACGCCGAGGAGCCCCATGCGGGCCCCGGCCAGGTGCGCATCGCCGTGCGGGCGGCGGGCGTGAACGCCGTCGACTGGAGGATCCGTGAAGGCCAGTTCCAGAAGGTGCGTCCGATCGAGCTGCCCGCCGGGGTCGGACTGGACGCCTCCGGGGTGGTGGACGAGATAGGCGTGGGCGTCGAAGGGGTCGAGATCGGCGACCGCGTGTTCGGCGAAGGGGCGAGCACCTATGCCGAGTTCGCCGTGCTGTCGGCGTGGGCCGCGATGCCCGACGGGCTGCCGTTCGAAGAGGCGGCCGGATACCCCTCCGTGGTGGAGACCGCGCTGCGCGTCATCCGCCAGGTCGGCGTGCGGCCCGGGCAGACGCTCCTGGTCAGCGGCGCCTCGGGGGGAGTCGGGTCGGCGGTGCTGCAGATCGCCCGCGACCGCGGCATCAAGGTGATCGGCACCGCCGGGGCCGCGAACCAGGACTACCTGCGCGGCCTGGGCGCCATCGCCACCTCCTACGGCGAGGGCTGGGCCGAGCGGGTGCGGCGGCTCGGCCGCGTCGACGCGGCTCTCGATATCGCCGGCTCGGGGGTGCTCCGCGAGCTCGTCGAGCTGACCGGGGACCCGCAGAGGGTGATCACCATCGCCGATCTCGGCGCGCCCGAGTTCGGCGTCCGCTTCTCCGGCGAGGCCGGAAGCGTGCCGGAAGCGCTCGCCGAGGCCGTCGACCTCATCGCGCGGGGCGCGCTCCACATCCCGGTCGAGAAGTCGTACACGCTCGCCGACGCCGCGGCGGCGCACATCGACAGCCGGGCCGGTCACACGCGCGGGCGCCGCGTCGTCGTCGTCTGAACCCGGCTGCGCGCCGTCCTCCGGCAGAACCCGAGGACGGCGCGCGGGTGGGCGCGCACGATGCCGGAGCCCGCAGGCCCGAACGGGGCCCGGGAAGACCAGCGCGTCGGCCGGCGGGCACGGCATCCTCGGGATGCGGGAGCGTGCGGCGGCGGCGGGCGGCAGCTTGGACGCCTTCGGGACGTGGTCAGCGGAGGTAGTGCTGGGAGTGGTCGAGGAGGCCGCGGGATTTGAGGGCGGCGCGGAGGGGGATCGCGTCGTCCCAGACGCCGGACTCGAGGGTGAAGCCGAAGTGGCTGGCGGCTTCGTCGCCGTCGCCGAGTAGCTGCCGGCGCAGCGGGGTGAGGCCGTTCCACCAGGGGGTGTGGCGGTTGATCGTGACGTCGTCGCGCCAGCGGATCCAGCGGTAGGTGTAGCAGAGGAAGACCATCTTGCGGGTGATGGCCGACAGGTTCGGCGAGCGGGAGTGCCAGAGGCGGCGGTCGAAGAGGAAGGCGTCGCCGGGACGGGCGGAGATCTCGACGGTGCCCGGCGGGCGGGGGTAGTGGCCGTCCGGGCCGGGCTCGGTGCGTTCGAGGGTGTTGCTGTACTGGCTGCCCGGGAGGACGAGCGTGCCGCCGCGGCCCGGCTCGGAGAGGTCGCTGAGCACGTAGGCGACCTTGATGGAGAACATCGGCCGCGGCTCCATGGCGAGGTCGGCGTTCTGGCGGTAGCCGTCCTGGTGCCAGCGCCAGGCGGGCGGTTCGTCGTCGGGGACCGGCGGGTTGACGTCGATGTGGCTGTGGTGGACGTAGATGTTCCAGCCGAGGTGTCCCCACAGGTGGGGGAACGTGGCGGGGAGGTCCAGGAGTTCGGTGAACGCCTCGTCGCGGAACACGGCGCCGAGGGTGTGCATCGCGCCGTGCGGGGACAGGCGGCCGGCGCGCTCCTCGGCGGCGTAGACGCGGTCGACCGCGTTCTCGATCTCGGCCCTCAGGGGTTCGTCGAGCGCGCCGCGGATCAGGAGATAGCCCTGTTCGGCGAAGGCGCGGCGGTCGGCGTCGGTGATGGGCGCGTACCGGTCGACGTACGGACGGGGCGGGGCATCGGTGTGCATCTCGTGCTCCTTCGCGGTGGGGGAACCGGTCGAACACTGAAGCGGGTGACGGTGAAGAACCGTTGAAGATCCCTTGGAGGAGTGATCATCATGCGGAGTGGTTGCTACGGTCCTCCCATGCGCGGCTCCCGGATCCTCGTGGCCGAGGACGATCCGAAGCAGGCCCGGCTCGTCCGGGTGTACCTGGAGCAGGCCGGGCACAGCGTGATCGTCGTCGGTGACGGCCGGGAGGCGCTGGAGCAGACCCGCGCCCGGTCCCCGGATCTGCTGGTGCTCGACGTGATGATGCCCGGGGTGGACGGCCTGGACGTGTGCCGGATCCTGCGCGCGGAGTCGCCCGTCCCGATCCTGCTGCTGACGGCCCGGTCGCGGGAGGAGGATCTGCTGCTCGGCCTCGATCTGGGTGCGGACGACTACGTCACCAAGCCCTACAGCCCGCGGGAGCTGACCGCGCGGGTGCGGGCCCTGCTGCGCCGGGCGGGGGCGTCGGCCGCGGAGGAGGGGCGGGTGCTGCGGGTCGGGGATCTGGAGATCGACCCGGAGCGGTTCGAGGTGCGGGTGGCCGGGCGCCGGGTGGAGCTGACCGCGAAGGAGTTCGGGATCGTGCAGGCTCTGGCGGCCGAACCGGCCCGGGTGTTCACGCGGGCGCAGATCCTCACGCTGGCCTTCGGGTTCGACCACCATGTGCTGGAACGGACCGTGGACGCGCATGTGATGAACCTGCGGCGAAAGATCGAGCCCGATCCGGCCAATCCCGTTTATGTGCAGACGGTGTACGGGCGCGGATATCGGATGGGCCGTGGTGCGGAACGGTAGGCGCCGGTCGCCGCTGCGCCGCTTCCGGGCGCGGGTGTTCGCGCTGATCGTGCTGGTCGCGCTGGTGTCGACCGGGGCGACGGCGTGGCTGACGGCGTACACGACCGGCGAACGCCTCACCGAGTCCGCGGCGGTGGAGCAGGACACCGTGGACACCGTCCACCGCGAGCTGGTCGAGTACGGCACCCTGCACGGGACGTGGGAGGGGGTGGACCGGACGGTCGGGGAACTGAGCGCGCGCACCGGGGAGCGGATCCGCCTCAGCACGCTCGACGGGGTGGTGATCGCCGACACCGACACCCTGGCCGGGCGGACGGCCCGGCCGCCGTCGGCCCGGCCGGCGACCTTCCTGGACGCCCGCCCGCGGCTGGCGGACGAGCCGCCGGCCTGGCGGGACGGCGTCGTCGCGCTGATCGACCACCGGCGGCGGGTGCTGCGCCTGGCGACGTGCCTGACCCGCGACAGCGTCCCGATCGGCCGGGCGGACCTGGGCGACGGCCGCTGGACGGTCGTCGCGAGCGGGCCGGGCGGGGCGTCGGAGTCGATGAAGCGCTGCCTGGCGCGGGGCGGCAGCAGCGCGGACGAGCGGCGCGCGGACGAGCGGGAGCTGAGCGCCTGCCTGGCCTCGCCGCCGCGCGCCGAGGAAACGCCGGTGCGGGACCCGTGGTCCGGCGACGGGGGCCCGTCGCCGCGCTGCGCGGAGCGGGTCTACGCCGACCGGCTGCGGCCGCTGGCGCCGGTCACGCTGAAGCTGGAGCTCGGTTTCCGCGACGAGCGGGTGCGCCCGGTCGCCATCGAGCCGGAGCGGGCGCTGCCCGCGGCGGGGGCGGTGGCGGCGCTGGTGATCGTCTGCACCGTGCTGCTGAGCCGGCGGATGCTGTCGTCGATCGCGGCGGTCGGGCAGGCGGCGCTGCGGCTGGGCTCCGGCGACCTGTCCGGGCGGGTGCGGGTCCGCGGCGACGACGAGATCGCCGACCTGGCCGTCGCGTTCAACCTGATGGCCGACTCCCTGCAGCGCAGCGAGGAGCGGCAGCGGCAGATGATCAGCGACATCGCGCACGAGCTGCGCACGCCGCTCGCCAACATCCGCGGGTACCTGGAGGCGCTGCACGACGGGGTGCTGGCCCCGGACCGCGGGCTGTTCGCGTCCCTGCACGAGGAGGCGGTGCTGCAGCAGCGGCTGATCGACGACCTGCAGGAGCTGGCGCTGGCGGAGTCGGGACGGCTGGTGCTGCACCGCGCGCCGGTGGACGCGGCCGAGCTGCTGGAGACCGTGCGCACCGCGCACCGCGCGATCGCCGAGACGGCCGGGGTGACGCTGGCGGTCCGGGCGCCGGGGGACGGTCCGCCGCCGATCGACGCCGACCCCGACCGGCTGCGGCAGGCGATCGGCAACCTGGTGACGAACGCGGTGCGGGCCACGCCGCCCGGTGGGGCGGTGACGCTCGGCGTGGACGTTCCGGACGATCCGCGGGCGGGCGGCGTCGTCGTCACGGTGGCCGACACGGGCTGCGGCATCGGGCCCGAGGATCTGCCGAGGGTGTTCGACCGGTTCTGGCGGGCGGACGCGGCGCGCGGCCGCGACACCGGCGGCCGCGGGCTCGGCCTGGCGATCGCGCGCGAGATCGTCCTCGCGCACGGCGGCTCGCTCACGGCGGAGAGCACGCTGGGGGCGGGCTCGACCTTCACCATCCGCCTCCCCGCCGCCCGCTGAGCACCGCGCACACCGATCCCCGCGCACACCGATCCCCGCTCCGGTCCTCCCGCACGACCGGCCGTGCGGGTCCGGGCGGAAGTACGCTTGGCGAGTGTTCTCCCCTCAGGGCCCGTCGCTGCGCGAGCTGGCGGTGCAGGCGCTCTCCTCGGTCGAGCGCGGTTACGACCTGCTCGCCCCGAAGTTCGACCACACGCCGTTCCGCACCCCCGACCGCGTCCTCGACGCGACCGCCGAGGCGTTGCGCCCGCTCGGCCCGTTCGGTGACGGACTGGACGTGTGCTGCGGCACCGGCGCGGGCGTCCGGGCCCTGGCGCCCCTGTGCCGGGGGACGATCACGGGCGTCGATTTCAGCGCCGGCATGCTCGCGCAGGCGCGGCGGGCGCGTCCGGACGCCGCGTGGGTGCGGGCGGACGTGCGGGAGCTGCCCTTCGGCGCGGCGTTCGACCTCGCGGTGACCTTCGGGGCGCTCGGGCACCTGCTGCCCGCCGAACGTCCCGCGCTCTTCGCCGGGGTGCACCGCGCCCTGCGGCCCGGCGGGCTCTTCGCGTTCCCCCTCGGCGCACCGCCGCCGCCCACGTCGGTCCTGTACTGGGCCCTGCTCGGTTTCGACGCGGCCATGCGGATCCGGAACGCCGTGTGGCGTCCCCCGTTCGTCATGTACTACCGCACCTGCCCGCTGGGCGCCGTCCGCGACGATCTGGCGGCCGCGGGCTTCACCGTGACGACCGTCCCGCTGGCGTCCCTCGGACGGCGCGGGGACGGCGCCCCGCGGGGCCGCCTCGTCCTCGCCCGCAAACCGCGCACGACCGGGGCCTGAGGCGGAACCGGGACCGCCCGGCGGGCCGGGTGAATCGTTTCTTTGCCGGGCGAGGCCGGTTTGGACCGGGCTGGCCGGGTACGGATTTGCCTGAAATATTGGCATATCACCTGGTCAGGGAGGGGTTCTCATGACTGGGAAGATGCGGGCTCCCCGCAGCCGGGGCATGCTCAGCGGGCTTCTGCTGGTGCTCCTGGCGCTGTGGGGCGGACTCATTCCGTTCATCGGGCCGTACTTCGACTTCGGCTTCGGGTCGAGCGATCCGTGGGTCTACTCCAACGACTGGCTGGTGCTCTCGATCCTTCCGGCGATCGCCGTGGGGCTGGGCGGGCTGATCCTCATGTTCGCCGCGAACCGGCCCGCCGCCATGTTCGGCGGCTGGCTGGCGGCCCTCGGCGGGCTGTGGTTCGTCGTGGGCACCACGATCGCCGGGCTCTGGAACATGGGCGTGGGGGCGCCGCTCGGCGGCGAGGCGCGCCGGATCACCGAGCAGCTGACCTTCTTCGACGGTCTCGGCGCGGTGATGATCCTGCTGGCGGCGCTGGCACTGGGCCGGTTCCTGGTGGTCGGCGTGAAGGAGGCACGGCGGGAGGAGGCCGAGCGGCGTCCGGTGGACGACCGCGGGGGTCCCGAGTACACCGCCGTCCCGGCGCAGCACAAGCGGCACTTCCACATCGGCAGGCAGAAGGCGGGCTCCGGCGCGGGCAAGGCCTCGCGCAGGGAGTGACGCCGGGCGGCCCTCGGACCGGACGAGTGCGCGCCGCGGCCCGCGACGCCGCCCGGCGGCAGGTCCCGCCGGGCGGCGTTCGCGTGCGGACGGCCGCATGGATGTCCGAAATGTGCAAGATGTGACGTCCGCCACGGGAAAGACGGGGGCGGGGCGACCGGGGTTCACTCGCGGGCAACGCAGGGACCCCGATCCGTAAGGAGACGTCACATGCCCGAGGCCCCGAAGTCGGAGTTCTGGAAGGACCTCAAGCCGATCGAGAACTCCCAGAAGCCGGACGCGCTGCCCGAGGTCTACCTCTCGAAGGTCGCCACCGACGACGACCGGTACTACGTGCCGTTCACCGAGACGGTCGGGTCGCGGCCGCTGTGGATCAACGTGAAGGACAACTCCTGGTCGGACGTCCTGCGCGCCAAGGAGGCCGGCCTGGTGAACCGGCACTACCACCCGCACGAGGTGTTCGCGTACACGATCTCCGGCAAGTGGGGGTACCTGGAACGCCCCTGGACGGCGACCGCGGGCGACTTCGTCTACGAGGCGCCCGGCGAGGGCCACACGCTGGTCGCGTACGAGAGCGACGAGCCGATGAAGACGCTGTTCATCGTCAAGGGCCCGCTGATCTGGCTGGACGAGAACGGCGACCCGGACGGCTTCTTCGACGTGCACGACTACATCGACATGTGCCGGGCGCACTACGAGAAGGTCGGGCTCGGCGCCGATTACGTGAACTCCCTGTTCCGATGAGGGCCGGGGCCGCCCCGAGCGCGGACAGGTACGAGAACCGGCTGCTGCTCATCCTGTTCCTGGCGTTCGGTTTCGTGTTCTTCGACCGGCAGGCGCTGGCGTTCCTCGCCCCGTACATGGACGAGGACTTCGGCCTGTCGAACTCCGAGCTGGGCGTCCTGTCGGGCGTGCTGGCGCTGACGTGGGCACTGGCCGGGATGTTCGCCGGGAACCTGTCGGACCGGCTGGGCCGCCGCAAGCCGATCCTGATCGGCGCGGTGCTGCTGTTCTCGCTGTTCTCATCGGCGTCCGGGCTGATGACCGGGTTCGCGGGACTGCTGCTGGCGCGCGCGCTGATGGGCGCCGCCGAGGGCGCGGTCCTGCCGATGGCGCAGTCGCTGATGGTGGACGCGTCGCGGGAGTCGCGGCGCGGGCTCAACATGGGCGTCCTGCAGGGCTCGTCGGCGGGCCTGCTCGGCGGGATCGTCGCTCCGGTCGCGGTGGTGTGGCTGGCCGAGACGTTCGGGTGGCGGACGGCGTTCTTCGTGACGATCGTCCCCGGCATCGTGATCGCGGGGTTGATCGCGAAGTTCGTCCTGGAACGTTCGCCCCGGTCGGTGGCGGCCGAGCAGGCGGCCGGCGCGCCCGCGAAGCGGCCCAAGGTCCCGATCCGGGACGTCCTGCGCATGCGGAACGTCGTGATCTGCATGCTGATCGCACCCTGCTACCTGACCTGGTTCGTCACGCTCATCACGTTCACCCCGAAGTACCTGACGGACGAGAAGCACTGGAGCCCGGGGACGATGAGCGCGGTCATGACCTGCCTCGGCGTCGCCTGGGTGCTGTGGGGGTTCGCGACCCCGGCGATCTCCGACCGGATCGGCCGCCGGCCGGCACTGATCGGGTTCACGGCGCTGGCGGTGTGCTGCCCGCTCGCGGTGGTGCACGTGGAGAGCCCGGTACTGCTGGGCGCCCTGCTGATCCTGACCTACACCGGTCTGGGGTGCTTCACGCTGTTCATGGCGACGATTCCGGCGGAGACGGTGCCGAAGGCGGCGCTCGCGACCGCGCTCGGCGTGATCATGGGCGTGGGCGAGCTGGCCGGCGGGTTCCTCGGCCCGCTGGTGGCGGGCCGGGCATCGGACGCCTGGGGCCTGCAGGCCGCGATGTTCATCGCCGCCGGGGGCGCCGCGCTCGTGGTGGCGCTGTCGTTCGCGCTGCGGGAGACCGCACCGGCGGTGCTGCGGCGGCGGGCGGGCGCGGAGACGGCGGAGGCGGTCGCGTGAGGGCGGCGGTCTGGCACGGGGCGCGGGACGTGCGGGTCGAGGACGTCCCGGTGCCCTCGCCCGGCCCGGGCGAGGTCGCGATCGACGTCGCGTACTGCGGCATCTGCGGCAGCGACCTGCACGAATACCTCGACGGCCCGCACGCCCTGCCCGTCCGGGCACCGCATCCGGAGTCGGGGCGGACGGCGCCGCTGACGCTGGGGCACGAGTTCTGCGGGACGGTCGCGGATGTCGGCCCGGACGTCGCCGGGATCGGCCGGGGCGACCGGGTGGCCGTCGAGCCGCACTACCGCTGCGGGGCGTGCGCCCGCTGCCGCGCGGGCGAGTACAACCTGTGCCGGCACTTCGGGTTCGCCGGGCTGATGGGCGACGGGGGGCTCGCGGAGCGCGCGGTCGTCCCGGCGTACATGGCGCACGTGCTGCCGGACGGCGTGTCGCTGGAGCAGGCGGCGGTGTTCGAGCCGGCGGCGGTGGCGCTGCACGGGGTGCGCCGGTCCGGGCTGCGGGACGGCGAGACGGTCGCGGTGGCCGGGCTCGGCCCGATCGGGCTGCTGGTGGTGCGGCTGGCCGCCCGGTACGGGGCGGGACGGGTCGTCGCGTGCGACCCGTCCCCGGCCAGGCGGGCGCTCGCGCTGCGGTTCGGCGCGGCCGAGGCGGTGGACGCCGGGGCGCTCCCGCCGGGCGCGGCGGACGTCGCGTTCGAGGCCGTCGGGCTGGAGGCGACGCTGCGGGACTGCCTCGCCGCCACCCGGCGGGGCGGACGGACCGTGCTGCTCGGCCTCGGCGGAACGCTCACGATCGACGGGTTCGCGCTGGTCAACGAGCAGAAGTCGATCGTCCCGTCGGTCGGGTACGCGGGCTGCCATCCGGAGCTGATCCGGCTGGTGGCCGAGGAGGGGATGGACTTCACGCCCATCGTGACCTCGACGATCCCCCTCGGGGACGTCGTGTCCGCCGGTTTCGAGGCGCTCACCGCGGCGGACGCGCACACGAAGGACGAGATCAAGGTGCTGGTGCGGCCATGACCGGGCGCGACGGGAGAAACGAGGCGTCCGCACCCGGTCCGTTCGCGGGACGGCGGGTTTATGCTCCACACCACGACCTGCTCCCGCGCCCCGCCGGACCGAGCCAGGGAGGAGCGATCCCATGCCGGCCTCCGCCGTACCGATCTCGCAGACGACCACCGAGAACGTCGACCCGCGCGAACGGATCGAGTTCTGGGAGGAGTACAACCGCAGGGAGCTCGTGGGGCTGTCCTGCACGTCGTACTCCGAGCAGGGGCTGCTGGCGCGGCAGTCCAACTTCCAGCTGGACGGGGTCCGGCTCGCGCACATCAGCGGGAACGCGCACGCGATCGAGCGCAGCCCGCAGATGGCGCGGTCCGCGCCCAAGGACTCGGTGTTCGCGACGCTGCTGGTCAAGGGCGAGGCGGTGTTCCTGCACGAGCACGGGGCGCTGGCCGCGAGCGCGGGCGACCTCGTCGTCTACGACACGCGCCGCCCGTACCTGTTCGGGTTCTCGTCGTCGATGCGGCAGTTCCTGCTGGACGTGCCGCGCGCGCTGTTCGTCGAGACCTGCATGGCGGGCGGCGTCCCGGCCCCGATGCTGTTCGGGCGGGGGTCGGCGCGCGAGGGCGAACTGGTCGTGGCGTTGCGGTCGGTCCTGGACGAGCCCGCGGCGGACGCGCCGGACGGCACGCGCGACGCCGCGCTCGACCTGATCCGGCTGCTCGCCGCCGAACGTTCCGGGGACCGTCCGGCGCCCGCCGCGTACCAGACGCAGCTGATCCTCGCGCAGGACCACATCGAGCGGAACCTGCACGATCCGGGCCTCACGCCCGGGCGGGTCGCGGCGGTGCTGGGCGTGTCGGCGCGGCACCTCGGGCGGATCTTCGAGTCGGCGGGCACCACGCCGTCCCGGCACATCCTGGAGCGGCGCCTCCAGCGCGCCCACGGCGAGCTGACGGGGCCGGGCGCCGCCGGACGCACCATCGCGGACGTCGCGTACCGGTGGGGCTTCTCCAGCCAGGCCCATTTCGCACGCGCGTTCCGCGCGCGTTTCGGCCGTACCCCCAGCGAGACGAGGGCGTTTGCGAACCCGTGGTGAGGGGATGCGGCGCCCATGCGCCGACCTCACCGTCTGATCTTGGACAACACCTTCCTCCTGCTGGCCGAGGGGTACGCGTGGCTGCCCGGCCTGTTCCGGGGCACCGACCGGCCGGCCGTCCGCACCCGGCTGCTGGGCAAGCCCGCGGTGGCGCTGCGCGGACCGGAGGCCGTGCGGTTCTTCTACGACGACGACCACGTGAAGCGGCGCACGGCCCTGCCGGAACCCGTGCTCAGCACGCTGTTCGGGCACGGGGGCGTGCAGACGCTCGACGGGCACGCGCACCGTGTCCGGAAAGAGATGTTCGTGACCCTGCTTGAGGACCCGGAAGGCGTCGAGGGGCTCGTCGCGCACGTCCGGGCGGCATGGGACGAGCTGGTGCGGTCGTGGGAGGAGCGTTCCCGCACCGTGGTGTTCGACGAGGCGAGCCGGGTGCTCGCGCGGGGCGTGTGCCGGTGGGCGGGCCTGCCGCTGAACGACGCGGCCGCCGACCATCTCGCCCGCGACGTCACCGCCATGGTCGACGGGTTCGCCACGCCCGGCCCCCGGCACTGGCGGGCGCGGGCGGCGCGGCGGCGGCAGGAGGCGTGGGTCGCGGGCCTGGTCAGCGAGGCGCGGGCGCGGTCGTACGCGGAGGGCGGCGGGCCGCCCGCGCGGTCCGCGATCGCCGTGGTCGCCCGGCACCGGGACGCGGACGGGCGGCCCCTCGACCCCCGCACGGCCGCGATCGAGCTGCTGAACATCGTCCGTCCGACGGTGGCGGTCGCCTGGTTCGTCACGTTCGCGGCGCACGCGCTGCACCGGTGGCCGGAGCATCGCGAGCGGCTCGCGTCGGGGGACGACGCGTTCGCGACGGCCTTCGCGCACGAAGTGCGGCGGTTCTACCCGTTCGCCCCGTTCGTCGGGGGTGCGGCGGTCCGCGGCATGCGGTGGCGCGGGGAGAAGATCCGCGGCGGGTCGCTCGTCCTGCTCGACCTGTTCGGGCAGAACCACGACCCGGGCCTGTGGGACGAGCCGTACCGGTTCGACCCCGGCCGGTTCGCCGGCGTCGACCCGGACCCGGACGTCCTCGTCCCGCAGGGCGGCGGCGACCCCCGCACCGGTCACCGCTGTCCCGGCGAGACGATCACCGTCGAGGTGCTGAAGTGCCTCGCCGTCCGGCTGGCGCGCCTGCACTACCACGTGCCCCCGCAGGACCTCGCCGTCCCGCTGCGGCGCGTCCCGACCCGGCCCCGCAGCGGGTTCGTCATCGCGGGCGTGCACACGGCCCCGGCCCCGCGCGGCACGGGTGCTCACCGTGCGTCATGAGCACCTGTTTGACCTGCGAAATCTAGGTTAGAAGGGGTGAAAGCTCTCCAATTCCGAAGGGGG
The DNA here is from genome assembly GCF_042675525.1 of Actinomadura sediminis. Taxonomy (NCBI): domain Bacteria; kingdom Bacillati; phylum Actinomycetota; class Actinomycetes; order Streptosporangiales; family Thermomonosporaceae; genus Actinomadura; species Actinomadura sediminis. The sequence continues at coordinate 7,033 of NZ_JBHTJA010000031.1, read as the reverse complement.
AAGTCATGGCGGAACGGAGAGAGACCTCGGCGCACGCGGCTCCGGGGGGCCGCGACGTCGAACAGGACGAGTTCCACGTCTGGGAGGACCGGACGCGGGTGTTCCTGCAGCCGGTCGCCGCGCCGTCCATCCTCGGGCTGTTCGGGTTCGCGGGCGCGACCATGATGGTCGGCGCCTGGCAGGCGGACTGGTACGGGAATCCGACCACACCGCTGGTGCTGTTCCCGTTCGTCCTCATGTTCGGGGGGCTGGCGCAGTTCCTGGCGGGCATGTGGTCGTACCGGGCCCAGGACGGCCTGGCCACGGCCATGCACGGCATGTGGGGCGCCTTCTGGCTGGCATGGGGGCTGATGTGGCTCATGGTGTCCGCGGGCGTGTTCCCCGTCGAACTCGTCCCCGCCTTCGGTGAGTCGAACGCGGCGTTCGCGTTCTGGTTCGTCCCGCTGGCCGTCATCACCGGCTTCGGCGCGTTCGCCGCGCTCGGCCGGAACATGATGCTGACGCTGCTGCTGGCGGCGCTGGCCGTGGGAGCGGGGTTCACCGCGGCGGGGTTCTTCGCCGGATCGACCTGGCCGCTGCGCATCGGCGGCTGGCTGTTCGTGGTGTCCGCGGGGATCGCGGTCTACACGGCGGCGGCGATGATGATGGAGAACACCGTCGGGCGTACCGTCATGCCGCTCTTCAAGACCCGCCGGGGCAAGTACGTCCCGGAGGGGCCCGGCCCCAGCAAGCCGCTGGAGTACCGGTACGGCCAGCCGGGCGTCAAGATCGGCCAGTGACCCGTCCCGGCCCCCATGCCGCTCCCTCCGGGGTGCGGCATGGGGTCCCCTTTGTCCGCTTTACCGTCCCGCTCCCCTATCCTGGGCCGCACACGACCCACGAGGCCCAGGGGGAGCGGGAATGCCGATCAAGGTCCGGCGGACGGCACGGCGTGCGTGGCGGCGGGTCGCCCGGGCCTACCTGCAGGCCTGCGCCCGGGACGACGCGGCCGGCCGCGGCGTCCAGGTGCCGAGCGGGGTGTGGGTCTGCGACCGCTGCGAGCACGCGGTGCTCGAACTCGCGGCGTTCCGCGAGCACCTGCGCGTCGTCCACGCCCTCTGACCCGCACCGGGCGATGATCGTCAGACCGCCCCTCCCACCGGGACGGCGGTCTGTGGCAGGATCTGATCACGATTTCATGGTCATTTCTCATCATTTATTGAGACTCATCGCATAGAACCGGATACATGCGCTTCACACGTCGAAGGTTCCTGGTCCTGGGCGGCGCCGTCGGGCTCACCGGCGGGGCGGCACTGGTCAGCGGCACGGGCTCCCTGCGCGGGGCCGAGGCACCGGCCGCGGCGGCGACCGGCCCCTACGTGACCATGCCCGAGCTGCGGCCCCCGCGGATGACCGCGCGCCGCGGCGGCGTCCCCGAGCAGGGCCTGCTCTTCCTCGGCCCGTTCCGCGGGACGGCGCACGCCGACGGGCTGATCGTCGACGACGAGGGCGAGCCCGTCTGGATCCAGCCGTCCCAGCAGACGATCACGGACCTGCGCGTCCAGACCTTCCAAGGACGGCCCGTCCTCACCTACTGGGAGGGCGAGCGCCGCACCGGCGGCTACGGCTGGGGCAAGGGCGTCATCCTCGACGACTCCTACCGGAAGATCGCCGAGGTGCGCGCGGGCGGCGGCGCGGACGTCCACGTCGACCTGCACGAGTTCCAGCTCACCGACCGCGGCACCGCGCTGATCGTCGCGTACCCGCTGGTCCGCGCCGACATGCGCGCCATCGGCGGACCACCGGACGGGCACGTGTTCGACAACCGCGTCCAGGAGATCGACGTCCGGACGGGCCGGGTCCTGTTCGACTGGAGCGCCCTAGAGCACATCGACATCGCCGAGACCGTCACCCCCCTCGCCGACAACGCCGACGGGACGGACGGCAAGCCGTTCGACCCCGTGCACGTCAACTCGGTCGAGGCCGACGGCGACGCCCTCCTGCTCTCCGCCCGCAACACCAGCGCCCTCTACCGGATCGACCGCAGGACCGGGAAGGTCCTGTGGCGGCTCGGCGGCACCCACGGCGACTTCGACCTCGGCGAGGGCGTCGAGTTCAAGTGGCAGCACGACGCCCGCCGCCGCCCCGACGGGACGATCACGCTGTTCGACAACGCGATCACCGAGGCCGAGACCGGCTCGTCCCGCGGCATCATCATCAGGGTCGACGAGCGCGCCAAGCGCGCCGAACTCGTGTGGGAGTACACCGACGGCGCCACGTTCGCCCACTACATGGCGAACATGCAGATCCTCCCCGGCGGCAACGTGCTCCTCGGCTACGGCTCGACCGCCTCCGTCATCGAGTACACCCCGTCCGGCGAGGTCGTCCTCGAACTCAAGACGGGCCAGTCGTCCTACCGCGCGTACCGCCACGAGTGGACCGCCCGGCCCGGCACGCCGCCGCTCCTCGCGGCCCGCTCCACGGCGAGCGGCATGCGCCTGTACGCGAGCTGGAACGGCGCCACCGAGGTCGCGGCGTGGCGGTTCCTCACCGGCCCCGAGTCGTCCCGGCTGACCACCGCGGCGACCGTCCGCCGCGCGGGCTTCGAGACGTCCGCGCACGTCAAGCGGGCCGCGACCGCCGTCGCCGTCGCGCTCGACGCGAACGGCGCCGAACTCGCCCGCTCCGCCCCCCTCAACAGGGGCAGCAAGGTCGCCTGACCGGCGCGCCCGCCCGGCGGCCGGGTCACGCCCGGCGGCCGGGTCACGCCCGGCGGCCGGGTCACGGGCGGCGCTCGCGCCGGGCGGCCCGGGCGCTGCTCGCCAGCGCGCCGTCGCCGAGCGCGCGGAGCCGGTCGAGCTCGCGGCGGTCGCGCTTGGTGGGACGTCCCGCACCGCGCTCCCGCCGGGCCACCGGCATGAGCGCCTCGCGCGGCGGCGGAGGCGGGCTCTTGTCGATCAGGCATTCGGCCGCGACCGGCGCCCCGACCCGCTTGCGGATGACCTTCTGCACCACCACGATGCGCTCGCGCCCATCGAGCCGGAGCCGGATCTCGTCGCCCGCCCGCACCGTCGTGGCCGCTTTCGCGCGCTCGTCGTTGACCCGGACGTGCCCCGCCTTGCACGCCGCCGTCGCCTGCGACCGCGTCTTGATCAGCCGCACCGACCACAGCCAGAGGTCGATCCGCACCGACCCGTCTTCTGCCATGGTGACGACTGTAGCCAAGCACCCGCCCCGCCGGTCACCCCGTTTTCCCCGTCCCGCGCGGCGTGGACGCCGCGCGGCGGGCGGGGCCGGCCGTCCGGGAGACGGCCGGCCCCCGGGTCAGGTCAGCGGGTCCGGGTGCGGAGGCCGTGGCCGTAGGGGAACAGGGGGTCGTAGCCGCGGTCGCCGATGTTGATCGGTTCCTGGGCTTCGGTGCGCGGCCAGGAGACGGGGAGCCTGCCGGTGAAGGGGCGGCGGCCGAACAGGACGTCGGCCACCCCGGCGCCCTCGCTGCCGGGCAGCCAGGACATGACGAACGCGTCCATCTTCGGCAGGAGGTCGGTGACGATCTGCGGGCGTCCCGCGACGTCCAGGACGACGCAGGTCTCGATGGCGGCGCAGACCTTCTCGACGTTCGCGCGGTCGGCGGCCGAGAGGTTCAGCGTGTGGCCGTTGCCGACGTCGCCGACGCCCTCGGCGTACGGGGTCTCGCCGACCACGACGACGCCCACGTCGGCGCCGTCCATGGGGGCGGACGCGTCGGCGCTGTAGGTGACGTCGCCGGCGTACCGCTCGATGCCCTCGAGGATCGTGGTGCCGGGGATGATGTCGCCGGACTCCCCCTGCCAGGTGACGGTCCAGCCGCCCGCCTGGTTGCCGATGTCGTCGGCGTTCGTCCCGGCGACGTAGAGGGCGTCGCGGCGGTCCAGCGGGAGGGCCCGGTCGTCGTTCTTCAGCAGCACCTGCGACTTCGCGACGGCCTCGCGGGCGACGGCACGGTGCTCGCGGGAGCCGATCTCGGACGCGTTGGAACGGTCGGTGTAGGGGCGCTCGAAGAGCCCCAGCTCGAACTTGGCGGTGAGGATGCGGCCCACGGCGTCGTCGATGCGCGACATCGGGACGCGGCCCGCCTCGACCTCGGCGATCAGCGTCGCCACGAACCGCGGGGCGCTGTAGGGCTCCATGAACATGTCGACGCCCGCGTTGACGGCCGTGCGGACCTGCGTCGGGAAGTCGCCCGGGATCTGGTGGATCGCCTCCCAGTCGCTGATCAGGAAGCCCTCGAAGTCCATTCCCTTCTTGAGGACGTCGGTGAGGAGCTCCTTGTGCGCGTGCATCTTCACCGGGTCGCCGACGCCGTCCTCGGTCCAGTCGACGCTGGAGAAGGACGGCATGATGCTGCCGACGTCGTACTTCTTGATCGCCCGGACGTACGGGACGAGGTTCGTCTTCCAGAAGGAGCGGCGGTCGGTGACCGTGACGCCCTGGTCGATCGTGTACGTGCCGGTGGTGGACGAGCCGAACCTCGTGTCGCCGTCGCCCGCGTAGTGCTTCACGGTGGCGAGGACGCGCTCGGGGTCGTCGAGGTCACGGGACGGGCGGCGGCCCTGGTAGCCCTCGACGGCGGTGGTCATGCGGGTGACGAGGGCGGGGTCCTCGCCGAAGCTCTCGTAGGTGCGTCCCCAGCGGACGTCCCGGGTCACGCAGACGCACGGGGCGAACGTCCACTGCGGGCCGGTCGCGCGGGTCTCCGCGGCGGTGATCTCGGCGGCCCGCCGGACGAGGCCGGGGTCGCGGGCGGCGCCGAGGCCGATGTTGTGCGGGAAGACGGTGGCGCCGACGAGGTTGTTGTGGCCGTGGACCGAGTCGACCCCGTACAGCAGCGGGATCTTCAGGCGGGTGCCGAGGGCGCGGGACTGGAAGCCGTCGACCATGTCGGCCCAGCCCTCGGGGGTGTTGGCGGCGGGCGTGGAGCCGCCGCCCGACAGGACGGAGCCGAGCCCGAGGCGGGTGATCATCGCCGGGTCGCCGGCGACGGCGCCGCGTTCGGCCTGGGTCATCTGGCCGGCCTTCTCGGCGAGGGTCATCCGGCCGAGCAGGTCGTCGACGCGCTTCTCAACGGGCAGGCGGGGGTTCAGGTAGGGGGCGGTCCGCTCCTGGGCCACCGCGGGCTGGGCCGCGATGGCGGACGGCACGGCGGCGGTGACCGCCAGTGCGATCACGGTCCGCCCGATCCGGGTGGCGGTTCCGAGGGGGTGTCGCAAGTCGTCCCTCCGTGGGTCGCTTCCGCGACGCCGCGCGGCCCGGCGGGCCGCGCGGCCGGCGACCGGGGGGCACGGCTCGCCCGGACGGCCGTGCGCCCCGCACCGGCTCCGCGTCACCGCGAAGGTCCCCCGAGGGAGATCATCTGTCAAGAAGGGAGGCGCGTGCGGAGCACGGGACGGCGTGGCCGGAGTCGGCCGCCGCCGTCCCGGACCGGGTCAGCCCTTCCGGCCGCGCCCGGACGCGTCGGACGTGCCGGTGTCGCCCTCGCGGGTCACCTCGACGCGCTCCTTGCGCAGCTCGCTGCGGACGGTCTGCTCGTCCTGCACCTGCTCGGTGCGGACCCGCACCCGCTCGACCGGCACCGCCTGCTTGGTCACGACCGGCCGCTCCTCGTAGAGGACGATCTCCTTGTCGTCCTCGGTGATCGTCACGCGGGTGCCCGGCTGCACGTCGGTGATCGCCTCGCGGTCGATCTTGACCTCGTCGTGCGAGCACGGCACCGTCCGCTCGACCGTCTCCGTCTCGATCCACTTGCGCACCCGGACCCGTCCGGCCTCGTGCCGCTCGGTGCCGATGTGGATCTGCTCCTCGCAGCGGACGATCTCGGTCAGCGGGCTCTCGGCGGACGTGTCGGCCTCCGTGCGGGCGCGCTGCTCGGGCATCGTGCGCCCGGCGGTCGTGCCGGGGGCCGTGCGTCCGGCCTGCTCGCCGCGCTTCGTCCGGTCGGGGCGGACGGCCATGCCCGCGGCGCCCGCGGTCCCGCCGGTGCCCTCGACGCCCGCGGTGCCGGTCGTCCCGGACGGCCCGGCAGGCGCCGACCGTCCTTCCGTGCGGCCCTCGGCGGGCGCCTCGGCGCGGCCGGTGGCGGCGCGGCCGGTGTCGGGCGTGCGGCCCTGCTCGCCGGTCTCGCCGCCGGTGCGGCCGCCGGACGGGGGACGCACGCCGTAGTGCCGGTACAGGTCGACGATCTGCGCGTGCGACAGGTGCTCGTCGGCGTCGACGTTCGGGGCGCCCTTGATGGTCTCCTTGTCGTAGGGGACCTGGAGCATGTCCCCCTCCTTGTGCGCGCCCGTCAGCGGGACGAAGCTCTCCCGCATCCCGAACCAGCCGGTGTGCACGGTGATCCACTCCGGGTCCCCGGAGTCGTCGTTCAGGTAGACCTGCTTGATCGTGCCGACCTTGGTCCCGTTGGTGTCGGAGACGCTCGTTCCCATGAGCTCCCGCACCTGTGTCTGCGTCTGCACGTTGAACACCTCCGCTTCCGCGACCGCGTCCGGACGGCGGGGCGGCACGCCCCTGCCGGTGCGGCGGTGCGCCCGGCGAGCGTCACTCGGCCGCGGCGATTGCGAAATCGGGCGCCGGCGCCGGGCCCCGGTGCCCTTCGTTGTGGTTGATACCGAGTTGCCGGATTCCATGAGGGGGTAACCGCACGGGACGCCGGTAAACCTGTTTACGTGACTCTCAGTGACTATCTACCAGATTCTTACCCGTCGCTCCCCTGCGCGAACGCCCGCAAGTTCGACGGAACGTCACCGTGAATGAAAACCACAAAGGCGACGAACCGCCATTTATGGATCGCGATAAAAGCCCGGATGGAGATCATTTTATGAAGCGGCAGTTTCCCTTTTCCCGTGTCACGCAACACTCTCGACGGGAGCGCCCGGTGATCGGAGCGCGCGGACGCCTGCGACACATCGGAGATCTGGTATGGACGACTTCTCACCCGCGACCCGCACCGGCGGCGGGCGCGGGCACCCGCGCGGGCGCGTCCCGGCCGCCCGACGCACGCGCGCCGCACGGGCCG
>NZ_JBHTJA010000030.1:0-64710 GCF_042675525.1 Actinomadura sediminis | reverse complement strand
CCGGCGGCAAGCGCCGCATCGCGCACGCGGGCGGCGGCCGCGCGGACCGCCTGCCCCGCGCGCTGGAGCTCGCGGCCGCCGACGCCCGCGCCCTGCTCAGCCGTTCGGGAGGATGACCGCCCGCCCGTTCACCTTCCCGGCGTGCAGCCGCTCGTACGCCTTCGGCGCCTCGTCCAGCGAGTACGTCTCCACATGGACGTCGATCACCCCCGCCCTGGCCAGCTCCAGGACCTCGATCAGCTCGCTCCGCGACCCCCAGTAGGGGGCCCGCACCGAGGCGTCGAAGGCGATCGCGCCGAACCCCACCTGAGCGACGCCCCCGCCGATCCCCACGATCACGACCTCCGCCTCGGCGGCCGCCACCGCCGTGGCGGTCGCCGCCGTCGCCTGCACCCCCACGAAGTCGAACACGGCCTGCGCCCCGCCCGTCAGCCCCCGGACCCGCTCCGCCGCGCGCTCGTCCGACAGCACCACCTCGTGCGCCCCCACCGCCCGCGCCAGCTCGAGCTTCTCCTCCGACACGTCCAGCGCGATCACCGTCGCCGGCGTCAACGCCCGCAGCAGCTGGATCGCGACGTGCCCGAGCCCGCCCGCCCCGATCACGACCGCCGCACTGCCCGGCACCAGCCTCCCGAGCGCCCCCTTGATCGCGTGGTACGGCGTCAGCCCCGCGTCCGTCAACGGCACGTTCGCCACCGGATCCAGCCCGCCCAACGGCACGAGATGCCTCGCGTCGTCGACCAGGAGGTACTCCGCGATCGCCCCGGGCGCCCCCAACCCCGGCGGCAGGATGCCCAGTTCGTCCGCCCGAACGCAGTAGTTCTCCTTGCCCTGCGCGCACATGACGCACACGCCGCACCCCCACGGGCCGTACACCGCGACCGGCTCCCCGATCGACACCCCGCGCACCCCGTCGCCGACCGCCTCGACCGTCCCGGCCGCCTCATGCCCGAGCGTCAACGGCAACGGGAACGTCAGCTGCTCGGCCGTCCAGCTCATCACCGCGATGTCCGAATGGCACACCCCGGCCGCCGACACCTTCAACAGCACCTGCCCGGGCCCCGGCTCCGGATCCGGCACGCTCACGACCTCGGGCGAACCGCCCACCTCGCGATACTGAACCGCCCTCATGACTCCCCCTCCGGACGTACGTCCGGGGGATATGCCCACGCGGTCACGGGACTACCGACGGTCGGGCTGGCGGGATTCGAACCCACGACCCCTGGCACCCAAAGCCAGTGCGCTACCAAGCTGCGCTACAGCCCGCACACACACGCGCGAGCGCGGTGCTGCCCGAAGTCTAGTGCCGATCGCCCCCGCCCGCCGCCCGGCGACCACGACCGCACCCGAAACCCTGTACGCTACGGATGGCGCACGAGGACCGCCCAGGCCCTCCCGGCGCCGCGCGGGCGTAGCTCAATGGTAGAGCCCCAGTCTTCCAAACTGGCTACGCGGGTTCGATTCCCGTCGCCCGCTCCACGTTTCCCCAGGTCAGAGGCCCTTTTAGGGCTCGCGATCGACCCTTCCAAGATCATTTGTCACCCATTTGTCACTGGGATCGAGCACGCCAGAGCGGCATCCTGGTTCATCTCCAACTCTCCGTGATCACGCCCGACCGCCTCCCGGCAAAGATCGACACGGCCAGGGAGCACACACCCTCCACACCGAAGGTCCGGCTCCCCGTGGGAACCGGACCTTCGGTCATCGGACGGCTCGTCAGCCCAGCTCGATACCGAGCAGGCGCCGCAGATCAGCCGTCACCACGCGGTAGCTGACCCCGATGCGGATCACCTTGCAGGGGAACTCCCCCAGACGCGCCAGCTCGTAGGCGCGCGTACGCCCCAGCCCCAGCGCCCGTGCCGCCGTCTCGACGTTGGTCGTGGTCGGCAGGGCGAGAAGCTCTTCGCGGCTCATCGGTTCCATGTGCTCAGGCCCCCTTCCCACGCCCGTGGAACCGCTTCAGACGCGCGCCCCGACACCGACGCGTCACACCCGGTTCGGCGTCCGGCTCCGGAACCACCTCACGCGATACGGGCGGCCCGGCGTCCTCCGACGGCGTGATCCCGTGCACGTAGTTGATCGATTCCTGGGCTTGCCGGGCTGCTTCACTGAGCCCAGAGGCCAGATGACGGGCGTGGAGAGTCGCACGACCGTAGGCGTCCATCACCTCCCCCAGGGCTCCGTGATCGTGAGCGAGCCGGTGCTCTCGATGTTCGCGCGAGAGGAACCGGTCGAGCTGCTGAAGGGTCTGGTCGAATCTAGAGGCGACGGTGGCGATGGCCCCCAGCACCCCGTAGACGGTCGCCGGCCCGGCCAGGCCTCCCGGCTCTGCGGTGACATGGTTGAGGGTCCTGGCGGCCTCGCACAGGTCGTCGGCGGCCTGCTCGGTCGCGGCGTCGTCCGGGACGAGAGATTCCCGGCGGTTGCCGTCATGGGTCATGTGCACGCTCCTTGCGGCTTCGTCTTCCTGCGTCTCCGGCAGGGTTAGGTGCAGTCATCGCTCGTCCTCTCTTCCGGAGCGCCAAGCGCAGTCGCTTGACGCTCATTAACCTTCCTTACGCTCTGTCATTGTGCCTGCACAGTGATCTTTACTCCATCACCCCGCACGTAGCGGCGCGTCTACCTACGCGTGGTCACAGCTTGGGACCACGACGCGTCTGGGACTGCTGAGGGATGGGGCGCGACGGCCTCGCCGCGATATGCCGCAGCCCGTCAGCCAGCGGCACCGGGAAGGACTCGGCTGCAAGGCGTCCGGCAGCCTGCACCTCGGCGACGTTGGGCGGCGTCGGACGCACCTGCGCCGCCGAGGCACCCCGCCCCACAACCCGAAGCCGATCGCCCGCCCGTCTCGCCGCCTCGGCCTGGGCCACTCGTCCCTGCGCTTCGCGGTGAGCAGCAAGCTCATCCACGACGTCGAGCAGATTGGCGACCAGGAACAACAGCTCCACCGTGAGGTCTCGCCGCCGGTCGCGCTGATCGCCTGTACCGATGTTGACGGCGGCGACGAGCCGTGCAGCAACCCTCAGGCCGTTGCCGGGCCGGGTGGCCACCGTCGGACGCCCGAACGGCTCTCGCGCCGCACGCCCGTAGACGTCCGCGATTTCGGCAAGCTCACGGTTCCCCGTGATGTCCGCCGCTACGTGCAGAACGTCGGACGCCGCCGCAGCGATGTCGGCACGCACACGCGGGTCATTGGTCTGGCGCATGTGCCGGGCAGCCGTCGCCGCCGCTCGGGCAGCCTCCCGGTAAGCCTGGTTCCGTTCGTCGAAACCGACGCCGGACCGCCGCATCCGCGCCGCCCTGCGAGCAGACGGCACGTCCACGCTCGCGCCGCCCCACCGATGCCGCAGCTTCGGCAACGTGAGGTCGGCAGCGAGCTTGCCCCCGGAGAAGTAGATCGGAGCCGACGCGGCGTTCGTGTAGCTCGGATCCGCGACCGCGAACCCGGTGATCTCCCCCGGCGTCCGGACGCTGAAGCGCAACTTCACCAGAAGTCCACGCTCACGCAGCCCGGCAAAGAACGCCTCCTCGCCACCCGCTGAAGCCGCAACGGCCGCCACCCAACGCCGCAACGCGCAACGCGTCGGCTCGCTCACACCAGCCCGCCGTGCACGCTCAATCTCCGGCCTCGTCGGCCTCGGCGCCGCCGTCCGATCCGCAGGCGCAGTCCGTCTGAGCTCGTACCGTCGCTCGACGACTTGGCACGCCGTTCGTGCTTTGAGGTAGTCGCGGGTGATGTTCGGTCTACGGCCGTCCTCTCGTGCGAGCGTCGCCACGACATGGATGTGATCGTCTGCGTGACGAACGGCGATCCATCGGCAAGCCTCTTGATCGTCCCGTGGCGCGATGCCGGTCTGATGCATCAGTTCCTCTGCGACATTGGCCCACTCCTCGTCCGTCAAGGGACGATCCGTGGGGGCAGTTCGGAGCGAGCATTGCCAGACCGGCTCGGTCGGTCGGCTTCGCCTCATCGTCTCCAGCGGCGAGCGCAGCGCCTCGGCCAGCGGCCGGAGATCGGGCCTCCCACCAGTACTTCTTTGCGGTTCCAGGGCGGCCGGATGCCGGTACCCGGCAACGATGTGGGGGTCGGCGTGCTCGTTCCGCTTGCCCGGCCCGTACAGGTAGCGGAGCAGGTTGCCGACATCGGCGCCGCGAGTGACCTTCGCGATCACGGCAGGCGTCGACCGAGGTCGACGATGACGGCTTCCGCCCGCCGCACGACCTGGAAGCAGTACGCCGCCAACCACGGCACCGATTCCGGGACCTCGTTGTAGGTGTTGGCGTGGCGCACGAGTTGGTTGAGGTTGACCCCGACCGCGTTGACCTGACGGCTGGTGTTCCGGAGTTCGGCATGTAGAGCAACGAGCGCTCCGTCCAAGGGCTGCTGCTCTCGGATCGAGGTGCGCACCGTCCTTACGACGAAGGCGCTACAAGCGAGCCCGGCTCGCGTTGCCGCCTCACGGATCTCTTCGTACTCCTGGTCACAAACGCGGATTCTGAGCTCGCGCTCTCGACGCCGCCCCCCGTCGAGCTTCGCTCGACGCCGCAGCGGCTCGGACTCATCGCTGCCCCGCTTGCTTGTCGCCATATACCCCGCTCTCGGCTTTTAAGGACCGCGCCCGGTCCCTGTCTGGCCAGTGTGATCTTCCGAGCGGAAGTTATCCACAACAGGTAGCGCTCTACCAGCTATCTTGCATCCCGCATCGAGCTGATTCGACATCGGTTCACGAAAGTGAACTCATGTCAATGACAGGTTAATATTGTTACTCGATGCCAGACACTCTCAGACCATTCGATCACGAACCGGTCCTTCGGGGTCCGGTTCGGGAAGCAAGAACAAGAATCGCCGGCACCTCGTTCAATGTCAGATTCGTCCAGTCAATCTGATGAGACGGAGAGCCTTCAACTTTCGAAGGTTGCGAGGAGGGGCGCGGCCATGCTGGTTCCACTGATGATCTTCCCAGCTTCGACCAAGCCGCAACTGTCAGACGGTGAAGCCATTCAATCCGCTCGGCTTGCCAGGCCCCTCCCGGAGGTGGTCCGACGTGGATGGCACCGCCTGCCCGCCGTCCTCCTGTTGCGCCTCACCCACCTGAACGGCGGGCCCGGCGTCACCACCGCCTCAGAGGTCATCGCCGACTCAACTTGGTGAGGCGGCGTTTCAAACTTGGGTTACACGTAGCTCCAGGCAACGCGCTGGACGGTGTCGCAACAGGTCGCTGAAGCCATCGGCATCGACGACACATACGTGATGACCCCGCTCACGTTCTTCCACGGCTCTTACAAGCTTTTCGCTGTAGTGGCGCCGGAGATCGATGACAGCCTGGGGCGTGAGATCACCGAACACGACGAGAGTGATCTGGCGAGAGAAGTCGGTTTTGCTTAATGCGCCAAGCCTCTCAGCCTGCTCAACGCACTCTCGACGATACTTCCACTCTCCATTCATCAGGATGGCCCTGCCCGTGAAGCAGACAACCTGCCCATCAAGCGAAGACACCCAGCCGTCGCAGGACCTTCTCGCCATGTGCGACCACCTTCGAGATCGGTCATCCTTCGCCAGCCAGCCTGTCATGCTTCAGCGCTTTAGCGCACCACCCCAAGGCAGATTCAGAAGGCCACCATCGGACTCCGTGCCGCGCTCAGCGGTACCGCCATGTGCGGTGCACCCTGAGAACGTGCATCGACCATTCCAGGTACTCGGCGTCCTCATTCGAGTCGAACCCCCGGCCGAGGGCCCGGGCGACCTCCGGGTAGAGCGGATCCATCTCTGAGTCGCCCGTGACGACCAGCGCGGAGAGCAATGGCTCGCTACGGTCGGTCTCCGAGTCAACCTTGATCAGGATTAGGCGGCGAGAAATCGGATCTGTCGGCAGCTTTCGCGTTAGAGCGTTTTGAAGCTGATGCCAAGTTATGAATGCCTGATTACGTGCCGCTGTCTCCAACAGTTGCCGGATACCCGGCACCACCTTTTCGATGCCATCATCAGCCGGACGGCGTGCAGTCCCGCGCGCAGGTCGTTGCCCTGGCGCGCCCCGTCCGGCGCGGATGGGATCCGGCTTTTCAATGAGCTGCCGAACCCCGTCCAGTCGTCTACGCGCGGACGTGACCTGCTTGGGGGGTAGCCTCCCGAACATCTCGCAGGCTATGGCGTGGCACCGGCGTGCTTCGTGCCGGTTCCCAAGTTCCAGCTCTGCGAGCGCCATGTCCAGCCAGTGCGACATCTCCATTTCGGCCTGCCCCTGATCGACAGCCGGCCGTTGCCTCTTTTCGCGAAAGTTACGCATGCGCTTGTTCTGTTCACGAAGTCGGCGAATTTGATTCTCAGCCCACCGCCGGTCGGCCTCGGAGAGCAACGGCATCGCCGCCTCGATCATCTCCGAGATCTTTGCCGTCTCGGCAACACCGACGTTGCGCATCCTCCAAAGAAGGCTTTCAACCACCTTCCGAGTCTCACGTTGCTTTTCCGATTCGATCGGGGCCTCATCCTGCCCGGCCTCGGTCTCCGGGGACTTCTTTGGCGGTTCGGAGGTACTGGGAGCGAGGTTGAGGGGCTCAATTCCCGCCGCATAGATGACCCAATCCTCGGCGGACGTCATCACTGTGCAAGGCGGTTCGAGCCGGTGCAGTTCCTCCGGCTGGAGGTCGGTGGCCGGGTTAGGAAGAAGCAATTTCGCTCCGGTCCCAGCGAGATTCCGCGCACCGTCTCCGATCCGGACGGGCAGCACATGCGCGTTGCGCCCCCACGCGGCATCATGCACAGGTGTGCTCATCTGCGCACGGGGAACTACCCTGAGTTGGTCAGGGATGACCGGGAACCCCGGGAGATCGGTTGACCGGCTGGCAGCCGAAGGCCGCGGCTTGGCGGCTTTCGCCTTCTTGGCCTTGGGGGGCGCGGGCGGTTGTGATGGTGTCTTCCGGCGGCGCGGGTGGCGCGCCTTCGCATCGGCGAGGAACGGCGTCCACAACCCCTCGTCCGTCAGCCTGCATTCCGACAGGTCGGCCCATTCGGTCACGCGGCCACGGGTCTTGGTTCCGATCTTGACGGAACGCTCCATCCCGACGTAGTCGCATTTGATCATGAACGCGTAGCCCTGCTCGGCGTAGACATGCTCTAGGTCCAAGCCCTCGGCGAACAGCCAATCGATCTGCTGACGCCGGCCACCGGCCAGTTCTCGATTGCGCCGGTCCCAGAGCCTCTTCGCGTGCTTCCCAAAGCCGTCCCGGATCGATACTTCCAGGACTCCGCCGTCCTGAAGGGGGACGGTGACGCCGCTGCAGAGCCCGCCTTCTCCGGGGACCTCCCCGTTGAGGCGCATGTCGCCCACCTGCCGCCCCTGATCCCTGGCCCATGCGGCGAGGTCCCGGCGTATGTAGAGGTGGTCCGCGCTCTTCTCATCATTGCTGGGCCGTCGACAGGAGATGACAGTGCGGCCTTCTGCTATATGGGAGAAGTGCGGGATTCGTATCTCGCCGATTTTCGTCTGCAGCTTCTTGCCGCATCCGCCGAGCCATTTGCCGCAGTAGAAACCACGATGCTCGTAACGGCCGCGCATAAGCTTTGCGCTGGGGCGGTCGAACGGCATTGCGATCGGGTGCAGGGACATCGGGCCATCGAGCACTGCCGTCTGAACTTTGCGAGGGTCGAGCATTCCACTTCCAGGGAGTCTTGCGTAAAACGAAACACCGGCCAGCGGGTCGGGTACGGAGTGGTGGCCTCAGCCGAGATGGGCGAGGGCGGTGGTGTAGAGGTGGGTCGGGTCGGTCGGCAGATTGGGGGACGTCCAGCCGGGGATCGGCGTCACTCCTGGGATCCAGGGGCGCAGGCGGGCATAGACGGTGAGGGCGTCCGGGGAACGTGCCTCCGGGGCCTTGGCCAGCAGTTCGTCCACTACTAGGGCGGCCAGGTCGGAGGGGACGCCGTGCAGTGGCGGCGGTGGTTCGGACTGGCTGCGGGTGATCTCGTCCAGGACGTGCCGCGACTCGAACGGGCGCACACCGGCTAGCAGTTCGTACAGCAGGCAGCCGACCGCATACAGGTCGCTCAGGCGGCTCGCATCGGCGCCGCGCAGGAGTTCGGGGGCCATGTAGCGGGCCGTGCCCGGTATCTGGCCGGTCTGCGTGATGCGGGAGAACTCGTCGCCGGTAGACGTGGCCACCCCGAAGTCGATCACCTTGATGGCCCCGTCCGGAGCGAGCATCAGGTTTTCCGGTTTGACGTCCCGGTGGATCAGACCGGCGGCGTGGGCAGCGGCCAGCACCGCGCACGCCTGCGCGCCGATGAACGCCGCCCAGGGCGGCGGGAGCGCGCCGTGCTCGTCGAGGAGTTTGCCGACCGAGTCGCCTGGCAGCGACTCCATGACGAGGAACAGCTCGTCGTCTTGGCCGAAGTCGTAGACGGTCGGGACGCCCGGGTGGCTCAGCCGGGCGGTGATCCGTGCCTCGCGGTGGAAGCGACGGCGGACGTCCCGGTCGTCCGGCACACCGACCAGTTTGATCGCGACGGAGCGGTTGAGCCGCAGGTCGGTGCCGTTCCAGACCTCCCCCATGCCACCGCGTCCGATGGGCGAGGTGACCCGGTACCGGCCGGCGATGTCCCGT
Source organism: Actinomadura sediminis (assembly GCF_042675525.1). Taxonomy (NCBI): domain Bacteria; kingdom Bacillati; phylum Actinomycetota; class Actinomycetes; order Streptosporangiales; family Thermomonosporaceae; genus Actinomadura; species Actinomadura sediminis. Next base: position 56,112 of record NZ_JBHTJA010000030.1, on the reverse strand, counting down.
CCGGAATTCACGGCAGGAACCCGCTCTTCGTACCGTGCCAGGTGATGACGGCGTTGTCGCGCGCACGGGTGACGGCGACGAACAGCAGGGAGCGCGCGGTCCGGAGGTCCCGGCGGTAGCGCAGGGGGTCCTCCTCGGTGGACCGAGTGATCCAGGCAGCGGGGACGAGGCCCTCGGCGACCCCCGCGATGATCATGTTCTGGTATTCGAGGCCCTTGAACCGGTGCATGGTGCCGACATGAACGGGCGCCTCGACGTACCGGGGGCCGTCGGCAGTGATGGCGCAGGCGACGATGCCCTCCTTGGCGAGGCGGGTCTCGACGTCGGCGACCATGCGCCGTTCGGGGACGCACACCGCGATCGAGTCACCGTTCCACGCTTTGACCTGCTCTACGATGCCGTCCAGTTCGGCGTCCCAGGTGGGGAAGCCACGCAGTTCCGGGACGGCGCCACGCAGCACCGACCGGTAGCCGGCGAGGTCGTCGCGGCCGTCGTCCAGGTCGTCCCACTGCTCCCCGCCGAGCACCCGGACGGCTGTGCCGAGGATCTCGTGTGTGGTGCGATAGCTGAGCGTCAGCCGGGACGACCGGCCGCGGATCGCGATGCCGAGGTTCCCGAGTGACACGTGGTTGCCGTAGATGCGCTGGTGCGTGTCGCCGGTGATGAACATGTCGTTGCGCCCTGGGTCGACCATGGCACGCAGCATCCGCCAGTGCGCGGCGGACAGGTCCTGCGCCTCATCCACAATGACGTGCTGGTAGCGGGGACTCAGCCGCATTCCGGACTCGTCCTGTAGCTTCGGCGAGTCGGCCTGCCGCTCCCGGTATGCCTCCCGGTCCCGTGCACGGGCTGCCTCGATCTGTGCTGCCCGCTCGGTGACCTGCCGGAGCGTCGACAGGTTTTTGTTCTCCAGCCGCATCACGTACCGCTCGGTGAGGTTCCAGATCCGCTTGCGGTCGGCGCGGTTGAGCGGTCGGCCCCGCCCGGCGCGGCGGGCCCGGAAGTACTCGGCCTGCGTCCGCAGCCCCTGCCCGAGGATCACCTGCGACCATTCCTCGTGCAGGAAGCCGGCGTCCCAGCGGGTCTCGTTCTCCTCCGCGAGCAGGTCGTCCCACTCTTTGCGGGCCTTCTCGTCATCGAGGCGGCGGCGCGTCCGGCCCCGCTCGGACTCCGCGACGATCTCGCTGGCGAGTTTGTCGACGTTCGTGATGTGGACGCGGGCGGCGACCTCTTCCCCGGCGAGGGCGATGAGCCGCTGTTCGAGGTCGGCGGCCAGGTTCTTGTTGAACGTGGTGAGCAGGACGGCCTTGCCGCCGCCGGCCGGGAGCCGGTCCACGAGATGCCTGACGCGGTGCAGCGCTACGATCGTCTTGCCGGTGCCGGGACCGCCGCTGACCCGCGCCGGGCCGTTATAGTCACGATCGACGAGTTTGCGCTGCGTCGGGTGCAGGTACACCTTCCAGCGGCCGAAGTCGCCCTGTTCGAGCACCTCGCGCAGGTCGGCGTCGGCTGTGGTGACGGCCGTGGCGGGACGGGCGAGGGCCGCCGTGTAGTCCTCGGTGTCGACCTTCTCCTCGGCCGCTACGGGCGCGGTCACCTGTTCCAGCACGTCCTCGGGGGACGCGCCGTCGTGCAGCGCGAGCAGCACTTCGCCGGTCAACTGCGGCGCGTATGACACGAGCCCGAGGAGTTCAACCTCGGTGGTGATCTTCGCGATGAGCGGCAGCAGCGGCTCGGCTACGCCGAGGCCGAGGAGTTGCTCGGGCGAGTAGGCGGCGAACAGCGGCGTCGGCTCCGCCGGCTCCGGTGACGGTGCCGGTTCCGGCTGTGGCCGCCCATTGCCGCCGACGACCTCCTCCGCCACGACGAGGTCGAGGAACTCGATGCCGCCCGTGACCGGGTTGATCTGGTACCGGTATCGGTCGAGGTGGTCGTACACCTCGCCGCGCGGCTCGACGGCCACGAGGATGTACTCGGTGCCGCCCGCGTGCAGCAGCAGCGCCCGGTAGTCGTCGTTGACACGCGCGGAGTACAGCTGCGAGTTCTTCAGCTGCTTGAATCGCAGCCCCTTGTTGCCGGGATCGTTGCGGAACTTGTGCTGGAAGTCGTAGATCGCGCCCTTCACCGCGCGCGGGAGCTTCAGGATCTCTTTCTCGGCCCGGTCGAGCAGCCGCAGCGTCGCCCCGCTCACTTCGCTCCTTCGATTCGGTCGACCAGTTCTTCGCGCGTCCAGCCGTGCACGGACCGGACGTCCCAGCCCGCCTCCGCGTAGGCGATGTCGCGGCGCCGTGCCTCCTCGCCGTCTCCGGCCAGAACGATCGCGACCTTGTGGTCGGGCCAGGCCACCTCCGCCTGCCATGCCTGTTCACCCAGCTCGTAGCCGATGCCGGAATCCGGCGGCGAGGGGATCCCAGCGGCGGCGAGGCCGCGGACGAACGCGGCCAGACCAGGTTCATCGGGATCGATCATGTCGAGCACGTCCACCCAGCTATCGGTCAGCACCGTCGGCTCGGACGCCGGTCCAGGCTCGGCCGCGTCGACGCGCGTCGGTGCGGGCTCCTCGGGGAAAGGCGCCGGAGCCGGGACGGTAGCGGCGTGTTCCGGGGTCGTCTCCGGCTCGTCCCGCAAGTCCTCGTCCAGCGGGACCAGGCTGAGCACGGCCTGCCGCCCCTCGCCGCCGACCGCCGCGAGCAGCGCCGGGTCGAAGCGGTCGATCTCCGACAGCGCGAGCTGCCCGCTGTCGCCTTCGCCGTGGTCGAGGAACTGCAGCAGGTTGCCCCAGTACAGCCAGCTCGCCCACCGCCGTTTGTGCGCGGTGGTGTCGGCGACGATGGTCTCTTTCCGGTCGTCGACGACGGCGAACGCGCTCCACGCGGGGGCACCACTGCGGCTCTTGTCCAGGATGACCGTGAGCGGGTCGGCCGCGTACACCTCGACCGTCCCCTGCTCCGGCGCGGGCAGGGGTCGGCCGCGCAGCGCGGCGTTCACCCGCTCGCCGACGCCGGCGCGGTCGCTTCGCGTCCCGCCCGTCCGGAGGCCGGAGGACAGCACTCCGAACGTCACGGCCTCGGCGCGCCGCAGCCACACGTCCCGGTCGGGTTCGGTGAGGTACGCGAGCAGCGTGTCGACGGGGTTGGTCCACATCGTTCGCGGCAGATCGTCGGGATCCCCGCTCCGCCCGTACAACTGCCTGGCCTTCAGACGGGCGTTGTTCAGGTACGGCGCGTAAGCCTCGACGCCGTCGCACGCCTCGTGCCTCCGCGCCTCCCACTCGTCCAGGTCGGCCCAGGTGAGCGCGAACACCAGCCGCCCGTGCGCTCGCAGTTGCCCGCGCTTGGCCGCATCGTCGGCGAGCCGGTTGATCTCAGGTGCCGCGTGGTAGTAGTACCCGTCCAGATACACCGTGACCTGCTGCGGCTCGTCGTCGATGAGCCGGAACACGACGTCCGGCCGGGTGCCCCGGATCGTGTTCTGCAGCGTGACCCGCCACCGGCGGACGGTCGCCCCGCTCGACTCCACGTTCGGGACCTCGATGCGCAGGTCAGCGGTCTTCCGCCCGCCGACGACCGGCCCGCGCTCCAGCGACGCGTTGCCGCCGTCCCGCTTCGCCCAGCTCTCCAGCCCCTCCAGGAACCGCGCCTCAAGCTCGCTCTCAACCTGTTCCCACAGGGAGATCTCGCTGGTGTCGGCGACGGACGCGGTCTGCCATTCCTCCAGCAGCTCGTCCAGCATGTCGACGGCCTCAGCCCGGCTGACCTTGTCGAACAGCGTCCCGGGGACGTGCGACAGCAGGCACCGATGGCAGGCCCGCTTCAGCGGGTCCTCCCGGCACGGGCATTCGGCGGCGCGTGCACGGGCTGCCTCCAGCACCCGCCGGAACTCGGCCGGGTCGGCGAGCCGGTGCAGGTATCCGGTTCCGCCGGGCAGCGTATCGTGCAGGACGAGGAACCGCCGTCTCCGCCCGGTCGCCTGGTCCGGCATCGTCGCCGTCACGATCTCCAGGTGGTCGGGGTCGCCCCCGTACCGGGCGGCGACGCCCGCCATCAGCGCCGCTTGGAACGACGCCGTCCGCTCCTCCACGTACAGGGTCGCGACCGGCAGCAGGATCCGCAGCGCCTCGGTCCGCAGCTCGTGCGCGAGGATCATCTTGTAATGGTCGGCGTCCCGCGACGCCCGCCGATAGGAGCACCACGTCCGATGGTGGCGTCGGCTCCGGTCCGTGGACGACGTCCCGATCAGCGCGTCCCGCCCGTTCTCGTCGTCCTGCCCAGGTGGCCCGTCGACCGTCGTCCCGCCGCACGCCGGACAGACGTGGAAATGGGCGACCTGCCGTTCCTCGCCCGCGAACCGCTGAACGTCACGCCGATCCGTCCGCCGCACCCCGAGGTTGAAGCGACGCACGACCGCATGCCGTGTGAAGTCGACTCCGAAAACGGCGCCCGAATGCCGCCACGACCCCGGGGCGATGTCGGCCCGGTCGATGTCGACGGCGACGGCGTCCTCATAGAAGCGACGCTGCCGCTCGTCCGAGTCGTCGCCGATCCGCGCCTCGTCCCGCCGGTCGTGCGCGAACACCCGCGTCGGCCGCACCACCTTGTGCAGGTTCTGGACGGCCCCGATGGCGGGGTCGCCGCACCGCGCGCACGCCGAGATGTCGCTGCCAGCGTCGACCCCCGTCCGGACGTGCCCGCAGGCGGGGCAGACCCGCCACTCCTCCCACGAGGGACGCGACTCGGTGCCGATGTCCAGCCCGCTCACCACATGCCGGTAGCCGCGGATGTAGAAGGAGTTGCCGGGCGCCAGCTCGGTCAGCGCGAGCCGCGCCGACCGCCCGTACTCGCGGACCTCGCTGTGGTAGGTCCGCCCGTCGGGGCTCTCCTCCTCCCACGTGATCGTCGCTTCCAGCGTGGTGACGTTGTCGAGCAGCGAGTAGTTCGGCAGCAGCCCGAGTTCGACGAGCGTGCCCTGCGCGGGGCGCCGCCCCATCTCGCCCATCAGCCGCGCGATCCCTCCCCGCTCGGAGCGCAGCGACCGGCGGATCGCGTGCTGCGACGGGTCCGAGTCGAGCAACGTGTCGATGGCGTCGTCAATGCGCTCCAGGCGTTCCTTCAGGTCGGCGCGGCGCGCCTCCCACCGCTCCTCGATGTCCCGGACGGTGTCCTTCAGCCCGGCGGTCGCGAACGCGCGCAGGTCGGCGGCGGCGTCCGCGGACACCGACTCGCCGAACAGGTCGAGGAAGCCGTCGACGGCGCCACAGCCCAGCGCGGCGCCGGTGAACGCGGCGAGCCACCCCGTCTCGCCGAACAGCGCGGACGTGCGGCGCGGCAGCGGCAGTACGCCCGGCAGCCGTCCACGCGCGCACAGGTCGACCAGGTGCGCGGCGTACTGGCGGCGCAGGATCTCGATGGCGGACAGGTAGCTGCCCGGCGGGACGATCCGCCCCGCGATCATCGCCTCGGGCTCGTTGATGAAGTACAGGTCGCGGGGGTGCCGCCCGACGAGCGTCACCAGGAACGCGTTGCCGGTCTTGCGCCCGGCCCGCCCGACCCGCTGGACGTAGTTGGCGGGGCCGGGCGGCAGCGACGCCAGGATCACCGCGGACAGGTCGCCGATGTCGATGCCGAGTTCCAGCGTCGGTGTGCACGCCATCACGTTCGGGTCGTTGTAGCGCTGCTCGTCCTTGCGGAACCGTGCCTCGACGTCCTCCCGCTGCCGCCGGGTGAGAGCGCCGGTGTGCTCGGCCGTCACCACCCGGAACGGCTCGTGCCCGAGGTACAGGTGGCGGTAGTAGTCGTCGCGGTAGTTTCGGGTGCCGTGGTCGGTGAGGCTGCCGCCGCACCGGTAGCGGGGACACGGCTGCCCGTACCAGGCGTCCAGCAGTTCGGGACGGAGGGTCTGCTGCCACGCGCACCGGTCGCAGCCGAGCCCGGCGTCGTCGGCTTCGGCGTCGTTCAGCGCGTGGACGGTGACGTGCCCCGCCTGCAGTCCGTACACCCCGGTCGTCCCGTCGACGACCCGCTTGGCGACGAGCCCTTCCTCGGCGAGGACGGGCAGGAGCCGACGCAGGTACTCGCCGGCCTGCCGCCGGTCGAGGGCGAGGCAGCGGGCGGCCCAGTCCTGCGCCCAGCCCTGTTCGGCGTCGATCCGGTCGAACTCCGACCGCCGCTTCTGCCGGTCGAGCAGGAACGTCGGCGCGCTCAGCCCGCGCGGGAACGCGGGCATCCCGTCGGGGCGGCGTCCCCAGATCGCGCCGAACCGGCTAGTGCCGCCGTTCGCGATCCACGCGTCCAGCCACCGGTGCTTGATCGCGCCCCGGTAGCGGAGCCGTTCCAGCAGCCCCCGGACGAACGTCGCGTACCTGTCCGGCGACTGGAGGTCGATCATGCCGGTGAGCTGCGTGTGGACGTCCCGTGCCAGTGCCGCGATCCGCCCCGGGTCGGGCAGCGCGACCTCGGCAACGGCGGTGCGGGTGAGGTCGAGGGTGCGGCCCTGCCGGGAACGCAGCCCGAACTCCAGGATCGTCTGGAACGCCAGCCGCTCCCCGATCAGGTCCCACGCGGCGGGGGTGCCGCTGGTCGTCTCGGCGAGGATCGCGTCCACCTCGGGACGTTCGTGCAGGTCCGGCGGGACGACCGCGGGCAGCACCCCGGACTGGCTCGCCGCAGCCGCCAAGTCCCCGATCACCTCGTTCAGCGGCGCGCCCTTCCCCGGCTCCAGCCGGTCACGGATCAGCCGCCGCAGCGAGAAGGCGTACGACCGGTTCGCGACGAACCCGGCCCGGTGTGCCGCGTCCTGGACGGAGTCGTTGAACAGCAGCGTCTTCCGCCTGCGCGGGTCGGCGGACAACTGCGGCCCCGCCATCAGCTGGGTGACCGTCACCGCCGCCAGCGACGCCAGCCCGGCACCGAGGTACCGGATGCCCTGGTCCATCGCGCACGCCGGGCACCGGTCCTGCCGCGCCGCGTACTCGGACGCCTCATCGTGGACGATGTCGGTAAGGACGAACACGCCGTCGCCGAGCGCGCCGTATTCGTGCCGCGCCGGGTCGAACGTCTTCACCCCGTCCCCGGTGAGGACGGCGAGGCCGCGCACCCGCGCCTCGACCTCCGCCTTCGTCGCGGCGATCAGCGGACGGACCCGCTTCTTCTCGGGCCCGGTGGACGCCCGGTAGATCCGCTCCGGGACGGTGACGATCGCGCCCGGGTCGCGCTCCGGGGAGAACGCCGCCCAGCCGGACCGTCCGCAATGCCGGCAGTACACCGCCGGGAGCATCGTCTTGCCGAAATGGTCGAAGCCCGAGTCGGCCTCCAGGACCGGCGGTTCGCCGATCCACGCGAACGCGGCCCTGTCGTCCACCATCCGCAGCAGCCGCGACACAGCCCGCACCCACAGGTGCGTCTCCACCAGGAGGAACGGTGTCTCCGGGTTGTCGGCGTCGGGGTCGCGGGCCGCGGAGATCAGCGCCACGAACCGCGCCAGCGCCTTCGCCGCCGTGGACGGGTTGTCGCGGATGGACGCGCCCCACGCGTACGCGCCCATCTTCGGCAGCAGCTTCAGCATCTGCTCGGGCGTCAGCGGGTCGCCGTCCTTGAGCAACTCCAGGACTGCCCGGGTGAGAATGTGCCGCTTCAGCACCTTCGCGAGCTGCGGTGGCGTGAGGTCGTCGTGTCCGGTGACCGCGCACTGGATGCGCGCCAGCGCGTCCGGGTCGTGGATCGGGTCGCCGCACGCGATGAGGTCGTCCGGGGACGGCAGCGGAAGATCGTAGTCGAGAGGGTCGAGGAATTCGTCGACGGTGCAACGGTCCTCCCCGATCACCGCGTCATCATCGAACGGAGTCCCGAACACTTCCCGCGCCGCCGCCCGGATCTCCGCGCCATCGCCGCCCTCCCCCAGCGTCGCGGACGTCGCGACCGGGCAGATGTCCCCCAGCGGCCTCCCCGGCTCGGCGTTTCCGGTGACGGCCGCCAGCCGGCGCAGCAGCATCGCCACATCGGTGCCCTGCGCGCCGTCGTAGGTGTGGAACTCGTCCACCACCACGTAGGTGAGGTTCGCGTCCTTCCAAAGCGGGACGTCGTCGCCGCGCTGGAGGAGCAGGTCCAGCATCTTGTAGTTCGTGATCAGGACGTCGGGCGGGTTCCGGCGGATCTCCGCCCGGTCCGTCATCACACGCGGATACCCGATCTCCGGCGTGTCCCCGATGTAAAGTCCGGCGGTGACCTGCTCCAAGCCCGTCTTGTGGAGGTAGTCGTTGAGCCGGTTCGCCTGATCGGTGGCGAGCGCGTTCATCGGATACAGCAGGACGGCCTTGACACCGCCTCGCCCCTTCGACCGCTCCCGTCGGCAATGATCCAGAACAGGGATCAAGAAGGACTCGGTCTTACCGGACCCGGTCCCCGTCGTGATCAGCGACGGCTTCGCCGGGCCGTGGAGGGTGCTGAGCCGCTCGAACGCCTTCGCCTGATGCCGGTGCGGAGGGAAGTCCAGCCGGTGCCATTCGAGGCAGTCCTGCCAGCCTGACTCGGCCTTGCGGAACGGCGTCCGGATCCGCAGGTACGGGCCACGGAAGATGCCCTGCTCAGGATGGTTCAGGAACCGTTGCAGCGCCTCCCGAGCCGACGTGTCGCTCAACGCGAACGTCGTCGAGAGATATTGCGTCAGGTTCTCCCGCAACTCCTCCGCGGCCAGCGTCGGCTTCAAGTCTCAGCGCCTCCGGAGTCATCGGAACCTACGGGGAAGAGCAGCGGCGCCTGCCCAGTAGGCACCCGGTGCCCAACCCTGTACACCGGGAAGACCTACAGCATTGCGCGACTCTACTGGGTCCCTCTGACTTTATGCCGCCGCGGGCGGTCAGCCGTCCAGTCTCGGTCAGAAGCGTGTGAGGAGGTAGCGGCGAGGGATGACGACACCGAGGTGCGTGAGCGCGTTGTCAGGGGCGTGGGGATGTGATCGGGTATCGGGGTGGACGTCGACCAGTTCTTCAACTACGGGCCGCGCGCTCCATTCGAAGTACGACATGTCTTCACCGACCGGGAAGGGCCGATCCGGACCTTCAGGGACCGGTTCGCTCAGCATTCCGAACGCTCGTGGACCGTTGACGAACTGCTCGACTTCCAGCGGCCGGCGTCCAACCTCATCGCGGTGTGCGGCGAAGGCGGGATCGGTAAGTCCACGCTGGCCCGGCACGTCGCGAACCTGGCGGTGAAGGGCGAGCTGGACGGCCTGCCGCGACGTGGCGCGCATGGTGTCTTGGACTTCGCCGACCCGGCCAGTTCGAGCTTCGAGGCGGTCTTGCTGCGGGTGCGTGCCGCTCTCGCGCCGCTGGCCAAGTCGTGGCCCGCGTTCGATGTGGCGCTGGCCGTCTACTGGCAGCGCAAGCATCCGGGTGAATCGCTGGCGGCGTTCCTTCGGAAGGAGTCGCTCGGCGTCGCGGACCAGGTCGGTACCGCCGTCGATCAGCTCCTCGGCGGCTTCGGCGCGGTGTCGGTGGCGTACCGGACGCTGAACCTGCTCGGCCGGACCGCCACGCAGAAGACACGGTTGAAGCGGCTGCGGGCCGACTTGCCCGCGCTCGATCCCATCCTGTCCGAGCAGGACCCGGACCGGATGCTCGGGTACATGCCGGTTCTGCTGGCCGCCGACCTGGAACGAGCGCGCCGCAAGCATCCGGCGCTGGCGTTGTGCGTGCTGGACACCCTCGAGAACGTCCAGCGCCTCCCGGCCGAGCGCGGCGGCCTGGAGGATCTGGTGTCGCGGCTGGTGTATCTGATGCCGAACGTGGTGTTCATCGCGGCCGGACGGCTCGCGCTGCGCTGGCACGACCCGGCGAGGGCGATCGCGCTGACCTACGGCGGCGAGCGCCGCTGGCCGGGCCTGGCCGGCGGCGATCAGCTCGGCCTGGACGGGTTCGACCGGGCGTCGGCCGAGGAGTACCTGACGGCGCGACTCACGGTGGACGGGGCACCGGCGATCGGGCGCGACGTCCGAGAACGAATCATCGCGGGATCGGGTGGGTCCCCGCTCTACCTCGACCTGTCGGCCGGGCTGTTCGGGCAGTACCTCGCGCGCGGTGAAGCGCCGCCCGCCGACGCGTTCGGGCTCGGCTTCCCGGAACTGGTGCTGCGGACGATGCGGGACCTGTCGGCTCCCGACCGTGACCTGCTGCGGGCAGCGGCGCTGCTGGAGGCGTTCGACGAGGACGTCCTGCACGCGGTTCTGCCGGACCTGCGGCTCCGCCAGATCGAACGGTTCGTGCAGCGTCCGTTCGTCCGCCGCGATGAGACGGTATGGCCCCCGTACCGACTGCACGAGAATCTGCGCCGCAGTGTCATCGAATGCGACGCCGACACCGACGACGGCTGGACCCAGGCCGAACGGACCCGCAACACCGAACGGGCGATCGAGCATCTGACGCGCGCCGCGCTGGCGGTCTGGGACGACGATCCGGACCATCGGCTTCCCTTGGGCGTGCGCAGCAGGCGATGCGTGGCGGCGTTCCTGCTCGTCCTCCAGACTGCGGACGAGCACCGGCTGGCACCGGAGTCCCTGGGCGACCTCGCTTACAGCCTCACCGTGCTCGGACATTGGCAGGTGCTGGTATCCCTGCCGGAGCTGCCCGGTTCGCCCGAACTGGCCAGGCTGACCGAGGTCGCACGGCTGACGGCGCGCGGAGACATCAACGCCGAGGACCGCTACCGCGCGCTGCGCGAGCTGATCGGTGCACCCGGCGGCCCGTACGCCGACTACTACCGGCACGAGCTCGCGAGCCGCGCGCACATCATCGGCCGGGTCGAGGAGGCCGCCGACCACCTGTCCGGTATCGCGCCCACGTCACTGATCGGCGCGAGCGCGCGGTTCGGTTTGGCGGATAACGCGCTGCGCCGCAGCAACTACCGGTCGGTGAAACGGCTGATGGACGGCGCGTCGCAGGCAGGACCGGACCGGGTGCGGGCCGCCGACCTGCTCGGTCACACCTACCTGCACAACGCGCGCTTCGCGGAGGCGGCCGGGTTCTTCGAGGTGACCTTGGAGGCGGCGCGTGAAGCCGACGCGCCGCTGTGGGAGGCGCGTGCGCTGCGGCACCTGCTGCTGGCACTGATGTGGGTCGACCCGGACCGCACGTTGACACTGCTCGGCCGTGCGCGCGAGCTGAACGGCTCTGCCGGCGAAGCGATCGGCCTCGCCCAGTGCGACATGGCCGAGGCGATGGCGCGGGCGCTGCGCGGTGAACGCCGCGCGGCCGCCGGACTGCTGGAGGCGGCGGCGCGCCGGTTCGGTGAGCTCGGGGCCTCCCGCGAACTGCTGCCCATCGAGGCGCTGCAGGTCCTGCTAGACGCCTCCGGTGGGCAGGCTGCACAGGCCGCGCGCACCGCGCGGAGCCTGGGTGAGGACTGCCTGCCAGTCTGGGCCCCGGTCACCCGGTTGTGGGCCGGGCTGGACGCCGATTTCAGCGCCATCGAGTGGCTGGACGACCCCGACTCCGCGCGGCACCGCTGGTCGCAGGCCCTTGCCCGGCTACGGGCACCGCTCTGCGGGCCGCTGGACACCGGTGACCGCCGCGCGCTGATCCCGACCGGCCACGTGTCCGACTCGCTCGTTGAGGCCGCGATCCGGGACGCGCTGACCAGCTCGGCGTTCGACGGCCCGCGCGACCTGGCCGCCGCGCTCGATGCGCACGGCGCCGACGGTGTCGTGCCGGGCGCGCGGACGGTGGTGAAGGTGCGTCGGCGACTGCACGAACGGCTGGAGACCGTCCGCCACTTCGACCAGGTGCGTGCCGCGGCAGGCGTCCGGGCGCCCCGGCTCCTGGACGTCGGAACGTGCGGGGACGCGTGGTGGGCCGTCCTGGAACGGCTCCCCGGTGCGCACGCCGACCGCCCGACACCCGCACGTCAACGGGAACTCGGGCACCAGCTCCGGCTCTGGCACTCCCGGCCCCCCGGTGACGGCCTGCGCTTGGACGACCCCGGCGCGCTCGGCGTCCTACTGGGCTGGGCACGGACCACCCTCCCGGACGCCTACCAGGCCATCGCCGAGCGGTTCGACGCGGCCTGCCGAGGGCTCCCCATGACCGCGATCCACGGCGACGTCGCGGTATGCCACAACGCGCTGTTCGACGGCGACGTCCTCACCGGCCTGCTCGACCCTGGCGCGACCGAGTCCGGACCGCCGATGCTCGACCTCGCCTGGTCCCTGGCCGTCGACATGCCGCGCGGTGCGGATCCCGGCCCCCTCATCGACGGCTACGGAAGCGACGCCGCCGACCAGGACGCCTTGGCCGCGCTGCTACCGCTGATGATGCTGCGACGCCTCATCGACACCCCGTCCCTCGGCCTCGCGGGCAGCGACGGCGCGTGGATCACCCGATGGCTGCGCGACCACGATCCCGAACTGCTCACCCTGGCTCGATGAGCCCGGCCCGGCGGGCGCACGCGTACGGGATGTAGTTGTCCAGCACGTTGGCGGGTACCGCGAGCCGCTCGCGCAGATCCGGCTCGTCGTCACAGGCGTAGAAGCGGTTGAGACCGTCGAACAGCGCCAGTTCGTACCCGGCGGCCAAGAGGCCGGGCTCCCACTCCTGATGACTCGGCCGGGCCGTCAGCGGAAAGGTCGCCTCGACCACGATGACCCGCGGCCGCCACTTTCGCAGGTCGGCCGACCGCAACACCGCGGCCTCCGCCCCCTCCACGTCGACCTTCAGCAGGTCGAAGCCCGATTCCGCGTACGTGTCGAGGATCGTCTCCAGCGTGACAACCTCGACGCGCAGTTCCTCATGGCGCCAGCCCTCCGCGAGATGCCTCTCCAGGACGTCCCTGCGCAGGGTGCTGAGACCGCCGCCGCCCGTCTTCCCGCGCCCTGGGACGACCCGGTAGAACGTCGCGGTACCCGGCGCGTCCCCCACGGCCACACGAAGGTTCACGTCGCGCGGCCGGGCATGCTGGAGGCGAGCGTGACGCTCGGGCAGCGGCTCGATGTTGACCCCCCGCCAGCCCAGGCCGTCCACCAGGTTCTTGGTGAGCGAGCCGCTTACCGGTTCCCCGGCCCCGACATCCACGAAGAACCCGCCCCGCCGACGGGCGAAGGCACGCATCAGCACGACGTCCTCCGCGTTCCCCGCGTACGCGATCAAGTCGTAAGCGCTCACACCCGCCAACCTACGACCGTTTCCGAGACCGGCTACGAGCCCACGTCCCGTCCCTTCTGCGGCAGGGCAGGCGGTGGTGATCAGTGCGGGCGAGTGCCGCGCACCATCCGGGTAAACGTTGAAAGTCAACGGGCGCAGGCCACCCTGGGCATGGGGCACGGCAGGTCGTCCGGGGCCGGGGGACGGACGGGACGGCTTGCCGCTCCTCGGCGGGTCCGGGGCCTCCGGGGTAATTGTGCTGGACGGTCAGTGCGTGCCGGCGGCGGACTGGACGGCCGTCCGCAGAGCCGCGCGGGTCACCAGGAGGACGGGACCGTCCGGGTCCTTGCTGTCCCGCACCGCCACCGCCGACGCACCGGCGACATCCGCGAGCTCAACGCACTCGCCGCCGTTGTTCAGGCTCCGCGTTGCCTTCCGCCACTCGGCCTTGCTCAGGTCCATCGTTCTTCGGCCACCTTCCTAATAAGGTCGCGCGACATGTTGCCTGGAAGCGCCCTGTTGCGAAGATCGGCCAGGACGCGCGATGCCGCTGCCAGGTCTGCGGGGTCATCGGTCGTGAGCCCTCGTATAGCCGTTTCAACATAGGCTACCTGGCTCATGTCGGCCATCGTAGCGATCACGAAGCTGCTGCCGTTCCCTCCGTGTCCGCCGCTGCTGAGTACCACCTGGACTGTGACATTGGGGCGCTCGCTGAGGGTGATCAGATGCTCAAGCTGCTCCCTCATCGTCTCGGCGGTGCCGACCGGCCGGTGGAGGGCCTGTTCATCCACCAAGAAGGTGATCGTCGGGGCTTCCTCCTTGTCGATGATCTTCTGCCGTTCGAGTCGAGCGGCTATGGCCTCTTCATTGCCGTCCAGAACCGCGGCAGCGTAGGAAGGGGACTGCGCCATACCGGCTATCACGCTCAGCTGGTAGTAGATCAACTCGATCGCTTCGGCCTCTACTTGTGGCCAGTCGAACCAGATTGGGACGGGATGACCGTCCTTGTTCAGGTCCTCCCAAAGGCTGATCAACGCTCCACCGGCCACCAGGTAGTCGTCCACGGTCTCTACGAACGGTCGTGTGGCTCGCTTTTTCCCGCTTTCGATTCGGCTCACCTGCGGACCGCTCACCTTCGTGACATGAGCGATCGTCTCCTGCTTGATGTCTTTGGCCTCGCGCATCCGCCGCATCTGGCGGCCGAATGCGACTAGGGCGGGCGACTCTCGGGGGCGTTGACGACGCGGGGGCATGGCTCCTACCTCTCGGGCGCTGCCTGCCGTACTGAGACCTGACCTACCGATGCCTACTGCTGTCTACCGCTTACACGCTGCAAGCAAATCGTAGCCCAGCAAGTGGCTCAATGTGTGCTGTACGCCACACACAGTGAGGAGAGATCATGGGTCAGCCGACGTCGCAGCACGAGATGGTGGTGAAGCTGGACCTCCAGATGGTCGCGGAGGTCCGACAGTTCGTACGGCTGGTCACCGGCGGGTACGGCATGGACGACTTCGTGCCGTGCCTGGTGGCCAGCGAGCTGGTCACCAATGCCCTGCGCTACGCGTCCGAGAAGGACGGCGACGTGATCCTTCGGCTGGACTACACCGAGGACGGCGCGCTGTGGATGGAGGTCCAGGACCCGACCTGCGACCTGCCGCAGGTCCAGGAGGCGGACATGGTCAGCGAGGTCGGCCGGGGCCTGTTGATCGTCGCCCAGTTCTCCCGCCGCTGGGGTGTCCGCCCCCTCGCGGGAAACGCCGGCAAGGTCGTCTTCGCGATCATCGACCCCACATGAAGACCAGCAAAGGGACGGCCCGCAAGGCGGGCCGAGGGGTCGTTCCTCATTCCCAGCGATGACGTACGGCCCTGACCGGGGAGTTCCGGCCTCCGCACGTCACCGTCCGCCCCGTCCCTCTGCTTCATCCCCCGGGACAGAGAGGCGGGGCACCACCGAGCATGAGCTACGCGCCGAGATCCTGTCGAGGCCCCGGGTCGGACGGCGGAAAAACGTTCTCTTCCTGAAGCAACTCGATCAGGTCGATCGCGTCTTCATTACTCTGGGGTCAACCTCGGCCGCTTCGACAGTGCCAAAAAGATCTCCACCAGATTTCTCTACTTGGCGGGGTGCCTCGCGTCGACAGGTCGTTGGCGCGATGGTCGTGGACAGGTATCAGAGAAGCTTTTCCTGCGCCTCCTCCACGGCCAGTGCTGACTTCACGTCTCAATGCGTCCGAGGTCGTCGGACGGGATGGGTCCATCCCACCCGGACGCGCGGAGCCGCTCAGCGAACGCCGCATGCGCCTGCCGGTACTCGGCTTCCCGGTCGGCCTTGTAGAAGGGCGCCTCGTACCCGTCCGGGACTGGTCCGTTGATCTCGGGGTCCAGGTGGTCTTGGAGCTGTTTGAAATGCTCCTTTGTTTGCCCGTAGCCGAACGTGTTGTGGTTGCCCGCGATCTTCCGCCCGTTGGCGTCAAACCAGATCTGCGCCTCGTAGTCGGACAGGACGGGGTACCGAGACCGGTAGATCGCCACAAGCTGCTCGGCCGTCATCCCGAGCCAGAGCGCAACCATCGCATCCAACTCGACAAGGGCTGCCCGGCGTTCGCGCTCGGTGCGAAGCGGTGTGCCGTAGTTCCACTCGGACGTGAGGGCGGACGGGCTGTTGAGCGGAGCCAGCCCCGGCCAGTCGACCGCCCACGTCTCGTCGTTCCAGGCCCGGTCGTACAGCTCAGCCCAGAGATCGGCATAAGCGTTGGTCAGGCAGTTGAGTCGGAGGGTGCGCAATAGCAGGGCTGGGGCCAGCGAGTGACTGGAATCGGCAGCGGGCATGCTAGGGGGGTCGCCAACTTGCAGATGCGATCGGCCAGTTATTCGCAGCAGGTAATCCAAGGGAAGCGCCGCCCAAAATCCAGCAGCAAGGGCAGTTCCTCGATTGTCAGGCAAAGCCAGCGTATGCACAGCATTTACATGCGTCGGACCAGGTGGAATGAGCGCAGCAAACAGTGACCTTTCATTGGCAAGCGGAATCATGTTCCGCCAAGCAAGCCTATAGAACTCCACATACCGACGGAATATGCCGTCCGCTGTAGCCCATCGATCCTGTACAGCGAGGTAGGTTTCCTCGTCGCACGCCCGCACGTAATTGGTTACCGGGATGACGTCTACTGGAAGTGCAGTCAGGTCCCATGCAGACCAGTCTTGATTGTGTCTACATGGGATGTTCGGCTCTTTATTGTACGGTGTTGCCTGGCTAAAGTGCGGCCCTTGCAATATGACTGCAGATAGACCTTTTGGACGTCCAGTTTCCCAGCGTATGGTACCGTCCTTCTTGGCATTTGCCTCATCATAACCTCTGCTGATTCTCCCAGCAGAGGCAGCCAAGCGATCAGGATAAGCAGCCAGAGCTTGGATCGCCCCCGCCTCGGCGATCGTCACCGGGTAGAGCAATGGAGTTTGTTCCACTGGAACGTCGATCGATCCAGTCAGCGCCTGCCATTGGATCAACAGAGGCTCGTCTACCCAGACCAGGCGATCCCTATGGGCTCGAAGATCCCACATTCCCTGGTTCTTGATTCCTGGGGCGCCGCCTTCTCCATTGTGCACCAGGGACCCTATCAAGGTGGCAGGATCAAAGAGCCAACTTACATGGGTGAATCCAACATCCTTGCGGCACCCGTAAACTTGAATTCCATACTCAATACGATGATGAATGTCAAACAGAAGTAGGGCGTTAATGAAGTGCGCATGGAAGCGCAGGTGACGATAGGCAGCAGCGCGAAGCTTTCCCTCCTTCGTGCCACCGAAATGCGTATCCAGGTGGATCAATGCCGCCATGCCTCGAGGATCCAGGTTAGCCCAACTGCGGCACATAAATGCGCGATACAGGTCAGGCTGGGTCCCCACAAGAAGTGGATATGTTGCTTCTGAAGTGAGGAACTCGACCGTTCCAGTGTTGCCCGATATCTCGCTGAGGAAATAATTCCAGGTGGAGCAATCCTCAAGAACGAGGGTCTTCTTCTCTCGCCACTCGACCGCGCTTGGTTTGTCGGAGAGTTTGAACCATGGGTTGGCCTCAGCCAGAACCGAGTCTTCCTGCCAGCGGGGCCGAACCCAGGGTGGGTTGCCTACCTGGAGATCGAAGCCCTCTTCCTTGAAGACCTGGGCGAACATGAGTTCCCAGTGGAAGAAGCCCTGGTCCTTGGCGATGTTCTCGGCGGTGGCGAGCCAGGGGAAGCGCTCGTTGAGTCGGAAGACCTCGTCCATGCCGGTCCAGCTTGGGAGTTGGTTCTCGTACTCCTCCAGTTCGGCGAGGCCGCTGAAGTGGTGGGCCAGGGAGTCTTCCGGAACGTCCGCACGACCAAGGACGGCTTCGGCGAAGTCGAGCCAGTCGCCCAGGTCAGCCAGCGGAATGACGCGGCGAACCTCGTCCAGGGCGGGCTTACGGCCCTTGGTCGTCTTCCACTTGGCACCGCCGCCGCTTGCGACCTTGGCTTCGGTGACGGCGCCCGCGAGGTCGAGTTGCTCGGGCTGCGTCCCGAAGAGTGAGTCGGTCACGTAGACCTGAGAGAGTCCGGTGTTCTCAGACTGGGCCGCAGGACGGTCCTCGTCGTCCGAAATGATGTGGACGGGTTCCAGGCCGTCCGCCGTGGTGGCATAGGTGCTGGCGGTGCCGTCCAGCAGGTCGACCTTGTCGAGGGGCCAGAACCACAGAGCGGACCAGGCGTCCATGACGGTCTTCAGTCGCCAGTACGGCGTGCCGGGCGCGGTGAGGTCCGCGTACACCTTCTCCTTGGGGATGGCGTGTTCTGGCTGGTCGATCCAGTCGGCGCCCCAGACGTCGATGGCTCGGCTGATCTCGCGCTCGGAGATGGTGAGGCGCTGGGTGACCAGTTCCCACAGGTACTCGGCGCGCTTGGACAGCGCTTGGAGCCGCTTGAGTTGGGTGGTCTTGCGGCCCTTGTCGGAGACCTTCGCCCTCATCTTCTTGCGCCAGGCGGCAAGCTGCTTCGCCTGCTCGGGGGCTAGGTTCTTGGCTTCCTTGGCACCGGCGACTGCTCCCCAGCCTTCGGCGGGCAGCAGGAAGTGGTGGACCTTGCCGGACGGGATCTCGCCGTCGCGGAACGGGATCTCTTCCGGGGCCTCCTTGAGCCACGTGCCCTTGGTGAGCTGCGCCGCGTCGTAGACCTTGCGGCCTGCGCCGATGAGGGAGTTGCCGCGTCGCAGGTGGAGCCCGAACCACGGGGCCTGGAGGCCGGGGTGCATGACGTTCAGCCAGAGCGATACCTCGGCCAGCTCGATTGCGGTGTCGTTGAGGTCCACGCCGTACGAGTTGTGCAGCGCGATGTACGCCTTCGCCCGCTGCAACTCCTCCTCGTACTTCTCCGGGGCGATGTCCTGGCCAAGCTCCTTCTGTCGGCGCTTGAGGTACTCGGCGGCTACCTGGTTGATGGCCTCGTTGAGGAAGGCGCCGGAGCCGAGGGCGGGCTCGCAGATCTTCCAGTCGAGGATCTCGCGGGCCGTCGTGGTCGTCCCGTCCTGGTCGAGTCGATGCTTGAGCGCGAGTTGGACCGTGACCTGCGTCAGCGACTCGGGCGTGTAGTACGACGCCGACGTCTCACGGTCGCGGCCGGCGAGGCGGTAGACGAACGAGCCCTTCTCGTAGCGGAGGAACTCTTCCTCACCGTGAAGGTCGTCGTCCTGATGGCGGCGGACGAAGACGTCCTGCGGGTAGTCGTCGGCCTTGGACGCCGGGATCATCCACGAGCCGTCCTTCGGGTCACCGTTCTTGGCGACCTCGTACAGGTCCTCGCTCGCGATGAACCCCGTGTACGACATCAGGCCCTCGTACACCGCGCCCAACTGGTTGATGCCGAGCTGCGCGTACGAGATGAACCCGCCGCGCTCCTTGCGACGCCCCTTCGTCAGCATGAGGCGGCGCAGCACTCTATGGAGAGTCTCGTTGCGAAGGCGGGTGTCGATGGTGCGCTCGTCCTCGTCGTCGTCCACCGAGATCGAGCCGATGAGCTTCACCGACTTCGCCTCGAACAGGTCGGAGCGGAGGGGCTCGAAGCGCAGGCCCTCGCCGTCCGGGCCGTCGTCGTTGCGGGCAGCGCGGGCCCGGTAGCCCTTGTTGACCATCCGGAACAGCAGGTCGAGCGACTCGTACAGGTGGAACGAGTTGCGGGCCTGCTCGCTGGACAGGTCGTTCACCACCAGGTCGCCGAGGCGGGCGAGGCTGTACCCCTTCAGGTAGTCCTGGTCGTTGGTGGGGAGGATGCCCAGTTCGGGACGGGCCTCCGCGTAGAGCAGGAACAGGATCCGGTACAGGTATCGCAGCGACTCGCGTCCGAGCTGGTCGGCGAGCTCGCGCGACTCCATGACGTCCTCGGGGTCGATGCCCTGCTCACGAATCCGGTTGAGGACCTCGTTGGCGATCAGCTCGACGGATTCCTTGAGCCCGTCCCGCAGCTCCTTCGAGACGCCGACCGCGTGGTTGCGGGAGCTGGCGAGCAGCTCGGCGAGCGGTTCGTCCCCGCCCTCGGCCGGAGGAAGAAGGGAGTCGGCGCCGAAGAGGGCGGCGATGATTTCCAGCTCGGCGGCGTCATTCCGACCGAGGGCGACGTCGAGGCTGACGGCGAGGTAGCGGCCCTCGCCCCAGCTCGCGCGGTCCGCGAGAACCATTACGCCGCCGGCGAGGATCAGCACGTAGCGGGGCGGCTCGTCGGTGGCGAACAGCCAGGACGCGAGCTTGGTCGCGTCCTCGATCCGCTCCTGGGCGGAGAGCTGGAGCGGGTGCAGCAGGCCGCTGTCCATCGCTGCGTCCACGTCGGTCGCCCAGCCGCACTCGATGGCGATCAGGTGCTCGTCGGCGTAGGTTACCTGGACGGTGTGCTCCTCGTCCGTCCGCCGGACGGTCAGCGCACGCGGCTCCGCCTCATACCCGAACGCGCGCAGGATCGTGCCGTGCAGCTCGCCGAGACGCTTGCGCCACTCCGGCAGGTCTTCCGGGACGAACTCCTCCTCTCGGAGCTGCTCGTCGAAGTCGGCGAAGTACTTGCGGTCGGCGAAGTACGGCTTGCCGAGCGCCTTCAGACCCTTGCGCGGGGTCTCGCGGCCGTCCTTCTCCTCGTCCGTCCAACGAGCGCGCAGGCCCCGCTTGATGTCCTTCGGCAGCACCTCGGCCAGGTAGTGCGCCGAGAAGTAGTCGCCGCGGTTGACCAGCGAGTCGAGCCTCACTGCGCTGCCTCCTGAGGAACGAGGACGGCGAGGACCCGCAGCAGCGGCTCCCCCGTGATCTGCAAGGAATCGAGAAGTCGCTGCTGCCGTTCGACGGTGTCGTCCACGCGCGTCTCTTCCCGCTTGCGCTGGGACACGTGGGCAATGTCGAGGGTGAGCTGCCGCCACGACTCCAGGTGGTCGCGGTAGTCGTTCAGCGGCGCGACGATCTCGGCGTCGTAGTGGGCGCGACGTTCT
This sequence comes from Actinomadura sediminis, assembly GCF_042675525.1. Lineage (NCBI taxonomy): Bacteria > Bacillati > Actinomycetota > Actinomycetes > Streptosporangiales > Thermomonosporaceae > Actinomadura > Actinomadura sediminis. The sequence goes on along the minus strand of NZ_JBHTJA010000030.1, from coordinate 35,516 downwards.
TCGAGATGGCGGCGCGCGGTGGCGACGGCGTCCGGGATCCGGGCGGTGAGCGGGTCGAGGTCGATGGGACGGCCCGTGTTCGTCATGTCGGGTCCGACACCGGCGTCCGCCAGGATGTCGGGCATCTTGTCGGGCAGCACCCGGCCGGACACGACCGCCATCCACTCGACGACGGTCGGCTGGCCGAAGTGGTTCGAGTACACGCCCTGCACGAGGTACGTCGGCTCGTCCACCCGCGCCGCGACGACGGGCGCGGTCTGGCGGCCGAGCTGCACCAGCACCTTGTCCGTCACCCAGTCGACGAGGGGATGCAGGTCCGACAGGTAGGCGATGTCGGGCCACAGGGTCTTCTCGTCGCGGGCCTCGGCGAGCTTCCGGGTGGCGAGGTCACGGTCGAACGTGACCTTCATCCGCTTCTTGATGTGGTGCGTGCGCAGGTAGTCGGCGGGCAGCGCGGACAGCCGGTGCACCAGGTCCTTGGGCGGGGTGAAGGCGAGGAGCGCGCCGTCGTCCTCCAGGCCGGGCAGCAGGTTCAGCGTGTCGACGGCCTCGCCGACGAACTCCCGCGTGTCCGCGAACAGCCGGGGGACGTCCGCGCGGGCCGGAGCTCCCTCGGTGACCTGCCCGTCCACGGGGCCGAGCAGGTCGGCGAGGAGGTCGTCGAGCGGCTCGTCCGGGACGGCCTCCTCGACGGTCTTGCCGGCGAGAAGGTCCTGGATCAGCCGGCGTTCCTCCGCCTCCGGACGGTACTCGCCGGTGATGGCCTCGGCGGTGCCGAAGGCGTGGTGCGCGGTCTCCTCCTTCTCTAGGAGCTTCGCCGACACCGTCCGGTCGTCCTTGACGCCGTCGACGCGGGAGGTGAGAAGGAGAGCAGAGAACTGGGGCTGGTGCCGTTGCCCGTATCGGTCGATGCGGCCGTTGCGCTGCTCGATCCGGATCAGGCTCCACGGCACGTCGTAGTGGATCAGGTGGTGGCACTGCCGGTGCAGGTTGACGCCTTCCGACGTCACGTCCGTGGTGACCAGCAGCCGGACATCGCTGCCGCTCAGGCCGAACCGCTCGATGATCTCCATCTGCTGCTGGTCGGTCATGCCGCTACCGAGCATCCTGTCGACGGCCTTGGCGGGCAGCTTCAGCCGCTTCGGCAGGACGTCCGCGAGCCAGTGCACCGTCTCGACGCTCTCGGAGAACACGACGACGCGGTTGCCGTCCTTGACGCCGATCTTCTCCAGCTCCGCGACGAGCGCGTCCAGTTTGGAGGAATCCTTGTCGGTGATCTGGTCGGCCAGCTCCTTGAGCGTCGTGAGCGCCCGGATCTCGCGGTCTTCCTTGGCGTTGCGCAGCCGGTTCGCGACCGTGGTCTGCAACGCGCGATGCGACGACAGGAACGCCTTCAGCAGCGTGTACGGGAACAGCCGGTTGCGGGAGTCGACGACCGGGCCGCCGGGGCGGGCATTACCCGCGAGCCACACCTGGGTCAGCTCCTCGAAGACCTTCTCCTCCGCGTCGCTGGCGGCGCAGGTGATCGGGACGGACGGTCCCCGATCGGGCCACTTGGCGCCCATCTGGTCCCGGACCTCCGGGCTGATCTTCGTGCGCCGGATGTAGAGGTGGTCGATCTGCTTGGCCTCGTACTTCTCCTCGTCCACGATCGCGGCCGGGTCGAGCATCTGGATCAGCTCGGCGAACGACTTGGCCTTGCCGTTGTGCGGGGTGGCGCTGGCGAGGAGCAGCGCGTCCGTCCGTCGGGCGAGCAGCTTGGCCAGCCGGTTGCGAAGCGTGCTCTCGCCGATCAGGTTGTGCGACTCGTCGATGACGACCGCGTCCCAGTGCATGTGCTCCAGGTGCTGCCCGTACTTGCCCTCGTTCTTCAGCGTGTCGACCGAGACGATGATCCGCTTGTAGTGCGTGAACGGGTTGCGTCCGGCGGGAAGCTCCTGCTGGATGCGCTCGATGCCGACCGAGTCGAGCCGGATCAGCGGGATCGCGAACCGCGTCCACAGCTCCCGCTGGAACTGCTCCAAGACCTGCTGCGGGGTGACGACCAGGATCCGCTCGCCGCGTCCGCGCCGGATCAGTTCCGCGAGGATCAGCCCGATCTCGAGGGTCTTGCCGAGGCCCACCACATCCGCGATCAGCAGTCGGGGCCGAACCCCCCGCAGCGCCAGCTCGGCGGGACGCTGCTGGTAGACGAGCGAGTCCAGCAGGAACCGGTCCGACAGCGCCAGGCCGCGTTCCGTCTGCGGCAGCGGCGTGCGGCGCAGCACCGCCTCCAGGAACAGGCGGCTCTTCGCGAACCGCGGCGTGCCGTCCTGCTCCAGGACGGTCTCCTCCGGGCGGAGCAGGCCCACGTTCTCCAGGTCGGTGAAGAACACCGCCTCCTCGTCCCGCACGAACTCCGACGCGCCCACCGCCGTGATCTTGTGCCCGTCCGCCACGGGCACGCAGGTGCGGACGATCCACTCGGCGTCTCGGACTTCAATCCGGGCACCGGGCGGGTAGGAGGTGTCGGTCACGAACAGGGCCTTTCAGAACGGGGCGGTCACGGCGTAGGCGGTGCGGAGGCGGTCGGCGAGGCGTGCCACGACCGAACCCGGCGGCGCGACCTGCGACAGGTCGACGGGTCGGCGCGGGGGCGGCGCGACGTCCTCGGGATCGGACTCGCGTTCCACATAGGTTGCCAGGGTCAGCGCCCTGATCGCCGCCGGTAGCGGGCCGCAGATTGCTTCGAGCCGCGCCCTGGCCTCCGCCACGGTCGGCCTGCTCTGCGGATCGTGCGCCAGCATCGCGGCGACCGGGCCGGCGAACGCGTCCGGCAGCCCGGTGACGTCGGGTGGCGCGTCCGCAGAGATGATCTTCGCCATCAGGGCCACCATGGTGTCGGCCTTGTACGGGTAGTGGCCGGTCAGCGTGTAGAGGAGCGTCGCGCCGAGCGAGTGGACGTCCGCCGCGGCGGTGATCTGCTTGGGGGTGAGGGCCTGCTCCGGTGCCATGCACGCCGGCGTGCCGAGCGTCGCCGTCGACGTCGTCAGGTCCGTGGGCCCCTCGGCGAACGCGACCAGGCCAAGGTCGATCACCATGGGGCCGTCCCGTCCGAGGATGACGTTGGCGGGCTTCAAGTCGCGGTGCAGCAGCCCGGCCTCGTGGACATCGCGCAGCGCGTCCGCCAGCAGGACGCCGAGGGCCGCCGCCTGCTCAACGCCCAGCGGGCCTCGCTCGCTCACGAACTCTTTGAGTGTGAGGCCGCGGACGAACTCCATCGCCAGCCACGGCTTTTCGTCGCCCGTGTCGGAGGCGTCGACCAGGGACGCGATGTGCGCGCCCTGGACGTTGCGGAGGGCCTCCGTTTCGCGAGCGAAACGCTCTCGAACTTCGTCCCGGTCGATGAGTTCCGCCCGGATCACCTTCACTGCGACTTGCTCGTGGCCGTCGGTGACGCCGTAGTAGACGCGTCCCATGCCACCGAAGCCGAGCCGCCCGCGCAGCGTGATGCGGCCGCCGATCCGCTGAGGATCAGACCGGTCCAACGCCTCCACGCTCACCCCGCCCCGTCTTCGCTGCTCACCGCGTACGCCGCCATCGCCCGAGCAGATTAGCCCGCGACCCGACATGATCGGCGGACACCACCGAGATCACCCGGCATCCTCGCGCCCGCCAAGTCCGGCGTGTTTCGATTTATACATTAGATTGCATGTTAACTCAATACACACGGCCGGAAGAGGTCATCCCCAGACCTCTGTGCCCGACGCCGCCTCTACCGCTAGACGGCTGAACCTCCGCACCCGTTGGCAAGCCCGTCCACCCTTCTCACCGGAACAAGGCAAACCCGCCGCAGAGTGGGTTGCGACGGGGGCATCACCGTCCGGCCTTGCAGGGCGCCGACCGCACTCTCCCCGGCAGGTCACGAACCAGGACGCTGTCTCGTGCGGTATCGATCGCGACGTCATCCACGTCCAGATTCTCGCCACGCTGGAAGTCGCCGTAGGTCAGACGTCACGAAGTTCCGCAGTCATTTCCGAGCAGGGCAACAGCGCCGGGCGGACACCTCATGGGGCATGACCTTGACGACGTCACCCTCAAGCCGCTGACGACGCGCACGCCCGGGTTCACCTGTGGACGAGCCTCATGGGGAGTGGAGGCGGCGAGCGCCAACGACGCACCGTCGCCCCCGTTCAAGATCACATGACGGGTGCCGATTCAAGTGAGGTCAGCGTTCGCAGACGGCATTGAGGTCGATGGCGAGGGCGAAGGGCAATGTTGCGGTGATGCGGTCGTGGTGGACGCCGGTCGCTACATACTCGCCGGTGGCGTCGTCCAACTCATAGGTGTAGATCGCGGAGGCCGGTGCGGTCCGGTCGGTTTCCACTCGCCAGTGATGCCGGATCCCGGCGCCCGCGTACAGGGCCGATGGCATCCGCCGGTCCTTGCGCTTGGTCGACAGTGACACCACCTCGGCGACGAGGGTGACCGACTCTGCGTAAATGGGCCGTTCGTACGGGTCGTGTTCGGCGGAGTAGACGACGATGTCGGGGGCGATCTCAACCGGCTCCGTCTCGTCGTCGTCCAAGAGCACGTCCACGTCCGTGTCGACCTGCCAGGAGTCAGGGGCCGCGTCTTCGAGACGGGTCGCCAGACGCCGCGCGATGCGCTGATGGATCGGGCGGGGCCGTGGACTCACGACAAGTTCTCCGTGGATGAGGCTCACATGTACTGGGAGGTCTTCGGGTAGCGCCTCGTAGTCTGCCCGAGTCCAGGTGTCGCCGGAGGGCAATGGGAGAGTCATCGCTGGCATGGCTCCTGGTGCCTCCGGTCGAGTGGGGACGCGTCCTTAGTCAGAGTACATTCGGCACGCCTCCCCGATGCTGTGAGCGGCTCCGCGCCATCGCTGGACCCTGACCTTGAAGGTCGCCTCGTGCTTGTGGCACGGAGCCGCCGTTGCCGTCTGCCAGGGACTGGACGCGGGTCCTGGCCACAGAGGGTGCTCGATGCCACTACACGGAGCGGAGGTTCGGCCTTTCGTCCGTGTGGCGGGCGACCAGCTGGTCGGCGAGGACGGCCTGGAGTTGGGCGATCTTGGCTTGGGCTTCCTCAAGTTGGGCTTCGAGGTCTGGGGTGGCTTCCTTGGGGGCGCGGATCTTGTTGAGCGCTTCCAGGGCGGTTTCGTCGGCGGTGGGGAGGGTGCAGAGGTGGATTGGCCGCTCGCGCTAGCATTTGTCGACCACCTGCTCCGTGTTCTCGCACCTGGCGACGATCCCCACCAGGTCATCGCCCGCCGCTGCCCTGGGGTCGAGGTAGCCCGGTCTGCCGACCGCCGTTCAGGTCGTTTCCGCGCCCGCCCCGGCCATCTCCCAGCGTCCAGTGGGGCCGTGACGGGCGGGGTTTCAGGACGAGGAAATGTACTTCACGTTCTGCACCCTTACTCCCTTTCGGTCACCGGCCAACCCGGGCAGATGGGTAGCGTCGGCGGTCAAGATCAGGACATCGGGCTGTTGCCCTGCCGCCTCCGCACGGTCGGCGTACATGTGAGCCGTCGCGGCGACCAGGGCATCAACAACCTCCGTCGAGTCGAACCCCGCGTCACCGATCAGCTTCCCGGCGGCGCGCGCAAGGTCCTCGGTGACGGGCTCAACGACGGTCCTGGTACTGGACAGGACATGGTTCAGTTTCGCGTCCCGGTCGGAGCCGCGCAGAATCTCCGTCAGCACGGCGCTGGAGGTGATCAAGCGTGCCTGCTTGCGCAACGCAGCCGCGAAGAAGATCGCCACGTTGCGGTCCGTGGCGGCCTTGTTGATGGCGTCGTTGTCGAGCACCAGAACCCCGCCGAGCCTCGCAGCCCGACGGCCTCGCACGGCGCTCACTGATCTTGCGCAGACGGCCAAGCGGCGAGGGCGGCCTGGATCTCGTCCTCGCTGAAGGGTCCGTGCCGCTCTTCCAACTCGTCAACGAACTCGGCGAGGGCGTCGAGCTGGAGCTTGGCCGCGATCGCCTCATCAACGTAGGCAGAATCGGACAGGCCCAGCTTGCGGGCCTGTTCGCGGATCTCAGCCTTGCGGCCCCGGCGGATGGTGGCCGACAACTTCTCGGTCGCACCGGGACCGCCCGCAGGCTTGTGAACCTTCGCGGCCTTGCCGCGCTTCGCGCCACGAAGAGGCTGCTTGACGGGAGTCTCCTTGGCATCCACGACTCAATCATACCAATGGTAGGAGTCGACTGCCCTCGGCGACGGGATGAGATCTCGCATGCGAGCGCCCGGGCCCCTGCGGCGGCATGCTCGTGACCATGGTGCAGGGATCCGCGCGCCAGGCTACGGATCACCCTGATCAAGCGGCGGACCAGGCGGGGCCTGCTTCCAACTGATGGCGCTTGCCGTCAGCGCGTCGGCCGCGTCGGTTGCGTTGATCAGGTGTCCTCGCTGATGCCGCCGAGTCGTTCGACGTCCTCGGCTGGGATGTCGGTCAGGAAGGAGACGCTGGAGGTTGTCGACCCGTCGAGTTTGCAGAGCTTGTTGAGCATGGCCTGACGCATCTCCGTGCGGCGGGACTCCAGATGGGCCCGCAGGGTCTCACCACCCGATCCTTCCTGGTCATCCGAGGAAGTGGGCACCATCGGTGATCGGCTCCTCTGTGTCCGGGATCTCCCTGAGGGGCAGCGCTACACGGAGCGCAGGTTGGGTCTTGATTCGGCGTGCTGGGCGACCAGCTGATCGGCGAGGACGGCCTGGAGTTGGACGATCTTCGCTTGGGCTTCGGCGAGTTGTGCTTCGAGGTCTGAGGGTGCGTCCTGGCTCCCCTGAGTCGTGCGGATCTTGGCGAGGGCTTCGAGAGCGGTTTCGTCGGCGGTGGGGAGGGTGTGGAGGTAGCGCTCGGTTGTGGAGATCTTGCGGTGGCCGAGGCGCTCTTTGACGACCTGGAGGTCTGCGCCTCCGGCGAGGAGCCAGGACGCGTGGGCGTGGCGGAGGTCGTGGATGCGGGGTGACCAGCCGAGGTCGGCGGCTTCTCGGGCGGGGTGCCAGCAGTGGTTGCGGAACCAGGAGGCGGGGATGTGCGGGTCGTCATCGTCGGGGCGGGGGTTGCGGGGGTTGTCCTTGCCTTGGGCGCGGCGCTTGGCGCGGTAGGCGGCGTAGGCGGCTCGGCAGTGGTCGCACTTGCACTTGCCGAGGTTGTAGGCCGTGATCGTGCCGTGGGTGTAGGTGCGGCCGTTGAAGGCCTCGAAGGTGAGGGACTCGGCGAGTTCGAGCTTGGGTGGCTTGGGGCGGCGGCTGAAGAAGAGGTCGTCTGGGGTTAGGTGGTGCGCTTCTGTGTGGGCCTTGAGCTTGGCGACGATCTGGGGGCTGAGCTTGAGGCGGCGGTAGCGCTTGCCCTTGGGGTAGTCGTTGACCAGGAAGCGGCGGCCTTCGGGGTGGTACTTGGGGACGAGTTGGACGACCGCGCGGCTGACGGTGAGGATGCCGGTGGCGAAGTCGAGGTCCTTGACTCGGAGTTCTGTTAGCTCGCCCCAGCGGAGGCCGCTTTCGATGTCGGTCTCGACGAGGAGTTTGGCGTCCGGGGTTGGGAGTGCCTCGTAGATGCGGGCGAACTGCTCGGCGGTGATGATCTGGCGCGGCTTCTCGGGGACGGGGTCGGTCTTCACGCCGCGGCTGGGGTGGTAGACGAGGATGCCGTCGTTGACGGCGGTGGTGAAGATGGCGTTGAGGATCGCCGTCTTGCAGTACTTGATGCTGTAGGCCGAGGCGCCCTGCTTCTTGAGGTGCGTGATCCAGTCGCGGACGGTCTCTGAGGTGATGTCCTGCAGCTTCATGTCGCCGAAGTACGGCATGACGTGGGCGGCGAGGGCGTAGGCGTAGTCCTGGCGGGTCGATGCCTCGATGCGGTGGTTCGGGAACCAGCGCTCTTCGACGTAGGTGCGGAAGGTCTGGCGGGCTCGGCGGGGGTCGCCTGCTTTGCCCTCGGCGATGCGTGTCTCGGCTCGTTGCCAGGCTCGGTCGGCCTCCTTGCGGGTGGTGAACGTGCCGGCCGTCTGACGGACACCTCGGGCGTCGTCATAGAGCGCCTGGTACCGGGTGCCGTTCGGTCCCTTGCGTTTGCGTGTGAAACCCATGAGCCCCCCGAGCAAGATCATCTGTCACTCATTTGTCACTGGATCATGGAAATCCGAGCGACATCGGCGAGGACATGATGGCATGCGAAATAGCCTCTGACCTGCAGTTTAGTGGGTTGGCGGCGATCTTGGGGGGAGGTGATTTCGCCGCTTCCAAACTGGCTACGCGGGTTCGATTCCCGTCGCCCGCTCTCATACTTCCCCACGTCAGAGCCCTGTTGGGCCATCTTGGGGGCCCTCCAAGATCATCCATCACTCATCTATCACTGGGATCGAGCACACCAGAGCGGCATCCTGGTTCATCAGCAAACCTGCACGATCATGCTCCGACTCCCCGTGACGAAGATTGAAAGGCGTAGGAGCAAGTAGCTCCAACACCGAAGGTTGCCCCTCACACGGGAACCGGGCCTTCAGTCAGCAAGCGGCTCGCCAACCCCGGCTCGATACCGAGCAGACGCGGACCAGCCGTCACCACGCGGTAGCTCACCCCGGTGCGGATCATGCAGGGGCCCGAGGCTCCAACGCGTAGGCACGCGTACGTCCCAGCCCAGCGCCCAGGCCGCCGTCTCGGCGTTCGTCGTCGGCAGGGCAAGGAGCTCTTCGGTTCACACGGAAGTCGTGCTCGTCATCAGGCAGCGGTCAACCCGCCATGGTGGGGATCATAGGGAGAATGCCTGACATGTAGCCGTCGCCGACAGCGCGGGTCAGCCCTTGCGGCGGGTCATGGCGAAGCCACGGGGCTTCCTTCCCTGTTCGGAGCAGGGGAGGTTACTACTGTTGACGGTCATGAGGTCATCTGAGGACGCCGGCGGATCAGACGCCAGGCGCAGCGCTCGCGTGGGTCTCAAGACCGCTGTCATCGACAACAGCGCGGCGTTCGGGTTCTCGATCATGATCACGTCCTCGTTCGGGGCGCTCAACAAGCTCGCGGGGTCCCCGTCGCTCGTCGACATCTTCGGCTTCGCGATGGGTGCCGCCGCGGCGTTCACCCTGCTCCAGGCCGTGACCACCGAAGGGTTCCGCCGCCGCCCGGGGACGGGGCCCCGGGAGGTCGACTTGCTCGGCACGGCGCTCGGCATCGTGTCCGTGGCCCTCGGGTTGGGCGCGGCCGTCGCGGCCGGCCTGGCCCTTCCCGCCGGTGCGGCCTGGCCGGTGGGGGCGTTCGTCGCCGCCATGGCCTTCACGCTCGGTCAGGCCCTGCTGCTCATGCTCGCGGTCCAACTCGAGCGGCTGCGCGGCGACCCAGAGGCGGACGACGAGGACGAATGAGGCCCGGGCGCCGGAAGCCGGTATGCCGCCGCGGTGCCTGAACGCGACGGCCGTTTTCCACCCTGGTGAGGGTGGCGCGTACATCCTTCGGACGACCCGCGAAACGTCACTCCAGACGACGCGTCCGGCCCTCCGCGTGTTCGACGATCGGAGGGTAGCGCCGGTCGGAAGGGACGTGCAGTGCGCACCATCGGAACCATCGTCGCGATCGCGGGCCTGCTCTCGATCGTCAACCACTTCTTCGGCGGCGACCAGATGGACGTTCTGGAGTGGACGGACTCCCGCCAGCCGCTCGCCGGGATCGGGCTCGGCGTCCTCGGCCTGGCCGTGTACGCCGCGGGCGCCGTCCTGTCCCGGGACCGGTGACGCGATGCTCATCGCGATCATCGCCGCGTGCGAGATCGGCTTCTGGGTCGTCCTCGGCGCCGGGCTGCTCGCCCGGTACCCGCTGCGCATGCGGCGCCTCGGCGGCCTGCTCCTGCTGTGCGTGCCGCTGATCGACGTGGTGCTGCTCGTCGCGACCGTCCTGGACCTGCGCCGGGGCGCCGAGGCGGGCTTCGCCCACGGGCTGTCGGCCGCGTACCTCGGCTACTCGATCGCGTTCGGGCACAGCATGGTCCGGTGGGCCGACGAGCGCTTCGCGCACCGGTTCGCGGACGGTCCGCCGCCGCGCGGGAAGCCGCGGGGCGGCCGGGCCCGCACCCGGTACGAGTGGCGCGAGTTCGGCAAGGCCGCCGTCGCCACGGCGATCGCCTGCGGTCTTCTCGTCGGCATGATCGCGATGGTCGGCGACGCCGGGCGCACCGAGGCCCTCTGGGGGTGGACGGCCCGCCTCGGGCTCGTCCTGGCGATCTGGGCGATCTGGCCCGTCAGCCACACCCTGTGGCCCGCCGAGCCCGGGGGTCAGCAGAGCGACCGCTAGGTGCTCGTGCTGTTCCGCTTCCTGGAACGGACGGGTGGGAGGCTGGTCGCATGATCGAATCGGTTCCCAAGGCGGACCTTCAGCGCTATCTGCAGGTCGGGCGTGACGCTCTGGTGTGGAAACTGGACGGGCTCTCGGAGTACGACGTCCGCCGCCCGGTGACGCCGACCGGCACCAACCTGTTGGGGCTGGTCAAGCATGTGGCCAGCATGGAATTGATCTACTTCGGCGACACGTTCGGCCGGCCGTCCGGGCAGCCGTTGCCGTGGCTCGCCGAGGGCGCCGAGGCCAACGCGGACATGTGGGCGGCGGCCGATGAGTCCCGCGACCAGATCGTCGGGTTGTACCGCCGGGCGTGGGCGCACTCCGACGCGACGATCGGCGCGCTGGCGCTGGACGCGACCGGCCGGGTGCCGCACTGGCCGGCCGAGCGGAGCGGGGTGACGCTGCACCGGATCCTGGTGCACATGATCGCCGAGACGGACCGGCACGCCGGTCACGCCGACATCGTCCGTGAGCTGATCGACGGAGCCGTCGGGTTGCGGGCCGACAACGGCAACATGGCGTCCGGTGACGAGGCCTGGTGGGAGGACTACCGGGATCGGCTCGAGCGGGTCGCGCGGGAGGCCGGTCGGGACTGAGCTCGCGCGAGGTGTCGGCTCGGCGACGTCGTCGGTGCGCCCGGTTGGGCCATCTCCCCCGTTCGGGGGACGGAACCGGGTCTGCGGAGGGAAGGACGGCGGCTCCGGCACCGGCAGACTTCCAGGCATGAACACGAGGACATCGGCTGCGGCCGGGCTGGTCGGAGTCGTCTCGCTGGTGCCGTATGCGGCGATGAAGACGTACTGGGCGCTGGGCGGCGCGGCGGGTCGTCCGGCGGGCGACCTGGCGGCCGAGATGGAGGCGAACGGCGCTCCCGGGGCGCTCGTGTGGATGGAGCGGCACGGGCTCGACTTCACCGTGGTGGGCGCGGTGGCGGCGATGGCGTTGCTCGCGGCGCTGGTCCTGCCGTGGGGGCGGCGCGTGCCGCGGGGATGGCTGCTGGTGCCCGGCTGGACGGGCGCCGTCCTCCTCACGCCGTACGGGCTCGCGACGATGGTGGCGGCGGTGTCGGGGTTCACCGTCGGCGACACGGAGGGTTGGTCTCCGTGGGTGGGCGTCGTCGGGGGCGCTGCGTTCGCGGGGCTGGGGGCGGCGCTCGGCGTGTGCTGCCTGGCCCGCCGGGTCTCGCCCCCGCCGCCTTCCGCGGTCCGCACCTGACGGCGGTCGCGGTTTCGCCTGTCGGGACGGCCGAGTGCGGCGTCGATGACGAGGCGTCCGAGGCCCCCATGGCGTGGGCGTGCTTGACGGCCATGTTCCCGAGGACGCCGTGCGTGTGAGCGAACCGGACGTCCGCTGAGCGCCCACTCGTGAGAAGGTTATTCTCTCTAGGGAGAACATCGATTTCGCGGAGGGGCGCATGGGGCGTGCAGCCTGGGACGGGCGGAGCCGGATCCTCGCCGAGTTCGGCCTCGCGGTGCGGTCGCACGGCGAGGAGCTGCACGGCGCCGGGGCCGTCACGCCGCACCTGCACGTGCCCGGGACCGCGCACCTGCGGACGTCCGTCCTCGCGGCGTGGACGGACCACCTCACCGGGCTGCTCGCCGCGCGCACCATGGCGCCGCGGGTGCCGGTCACCATCGAGCTCGACGTCCACCTGTACGGTCCGCCGCCCGCATCCGGGGACGTGCGCGGCATCGCCCGGACCGTCAAGGCCGGACGGTCGATCTTCGTCGCCGAGGTCGAGTTCGCCGCCGGCGGCGAGCCCCTCGCCTTCGGTGCCGCGTCGTTCATGGTCGCGCCCGATCCGGCGGTCCGGCTCCCGGAGCCGCTGAGCGTCGACGCGCCCGCACCGGCGGGACGGCTGTCGGTGCCCCTGGCCGAGCGGGCCCGTTGCGCACGGCTGGAGCCCGGGAAGGCGAGCCTGCCGCGGTCCGAGGAGGGGCTCAACTCCTCGGACACCGTCCACGGGGGGCTGCTGGCCCTGGCGGCGGAGGAGTCGGTGCTCTCGCTGGCCCCCGGCGGCATCGTGGGGTCGCTCGCGCTGCGCTACCTGCAGGCGGCGCGCGTCGGGCCCATCGTCGCCACGGCGAGCCTGCGGCGCGGCGCGGCCCGGGCCGTCCTGCGCGACTCGGGCAACGGCGACCGGGCGGCGGTCATGGCCGCCGCCAGGACGTTCGGGCCCTGACCGTCCGTCGCGGAAATGGGTGTCAGCACCGATATCGCGGGGCGTTCGGATCGCCGATGGTGAATGGACATGCTCGGTTCACCATCGGAAGGAGGCGGCTCATGACCGCGAACGAGGTGTCGGACGGCTCGGCGACGCGCGAGGTCCGGCGGCGGCTGGAGGACGAGCGGCGCAAGCGCGCGGCGCAGCTCGTGGCGCTGGAGGAGGAGATCGAGCGGGCGCCGCTGGAGGAGGTCGAGGCGGCGGACTACGCGCGGCTGGAGAACCTGCGGCAGAGCCTCGCGGAGATCGACGGGGCGCTGCGCCGTGTGGACGACGGGACGTACGGCGGGTGCGAGGGGTGCGGGCAGCCGATCCCCGCGGGGCGGCTGGAGATCCTGCCGTACGCGCGGTTCTGCGTGCGGTGCCAGGGGCGGGCCTCCCGCTGACCCGGGCGGCGCCGCCCTCCGACGCCTCGGCCTCCGCAGGGTCGGGGACGGCACCCGTCCGGTCGCGCGGCGGGACAATGGGAGCGGAGGGGGTGCGGGTGCGGCTGTTTTGGCGCGTCTTCTGGTTGAACACGCTGGTCGGGACGCTGGCGACCGTGCTGCTGATGATCGGGCCGTGGACGGTGTCGGTGCCGATCCGGCTGACGGAGGCGCTGGTGCTGACGGCGGGGCTGACGTCGATGCTGGTCGCGAACGCGGCGCTGCTGCGCTGGGGGCTCGCCCCGCTGCAGCAGCTGATCCGGTTGATGGAGACCGTGGACCTGCTGCGTCCGGGGCAGCGGCTGGCGGTCACCGGGAGCGGCGAGGTGGCGACGCTGATCGACGCGTTCAACCGGATGCTGGGACGGCTGGAGGACGAGCGGGGCACGAGCACGGCGCGGGTGCTGCTGGCGCAGGAGGACGAGCGCCGCCGCATCGCGCGGGAGCTGCACGACGAGATCGGGCAGAGCCTGACGGCGTTGCTGCTGGACCTGAAGCGGCTGACGGGTCAGGCGCCGGAGGAGCTGCGGGAGGAGCTCCGGGTGGCGCAGGAGACGACGCGGGGCAGCCTGGAGGAGGTGCGGCGGATCGCGCGCCGGCTGCGTCCGGACGTGCTGGAGGACCTGGGGCTGGCGAGCGCGCTCGCCGCACTGGTGTCGCAGTTCGAGGCCCACACCGTCCTGCGCGTGGAGCGGGACCTGCATCCGGACCTGCCCGCGCTGGGCGCCGACGTGGAGCTGGTGCTGTACCGGATCGCGCAGGAGTCGCTGACGAACGTCGCGCGGCATTCGGGTGCGGCGTCGGTCGAGCTGAGCCTGGCCCCGGCGGGCGAGCCGGGCGGGGTGCTGCTGCGGGTGGAGGACGACGGCAAGGGGATCGGCCACGCCCCCGAGGGGGCGGGGATCCGCGGGATGCGGGAGCGGGCGCTGCTGGTCGGCGGCACCCTGACGGTGGACGGGGGGCCGGAGGGCGGGACCCGGGTGACGCTGTTCGTGCCGGCGCGCCGGCCTGTTCCGGAGGGGCCGGCGTGATCCGCATCCTGCTCGCGGACGATCACGCCTTGGTGCGCCGCGGGGTCCGGCTCATCCTGGACGGCGAGCCCGACCTGCGGGTGGTCGCCGAGGCCGGGGACGGCGCGGGCGCGATCGCCCTGCTGCGCGGCGGGGTCGAGGCGGACCTGGCCGTCCTGGACGTGGCGATGCCGCGGATGACGGGTCTGCAGGCGGCCCGCGAGCTGACCCGCGCGTTCCCGGAACTGCGGGTGCTCATGCTGACCATGCACGACAACGAGCAGTACCTGTTCGAGGCGCTGAAGGCGGGCGCGGCCGGGTACGTGCCGAAGACGCTGGCGGACCGGGATCTGATTGCGGCGTGCCGGGCGGCGATGCGCGGCGAGCCGTTCCTGTATCCGGGCGCGGCCGGCACGCTGATCCGCGCGTACCTCGACCGGGCCCGGGACGGACGGTCCGACGACGTGCTGACGCCGCGGGAGGAGGAGGTGCTGAAGCTCGTCGCCGAGGGGCACTCCTCCAAGGAGATCGCGGGCATTCTCGTGATCAGCGTGAAGACGGTGGAGCGGCATCGCGCCAACATCCTGGCGAAGCTCGGGATGAAGGACCGGCTGGAGCTGCTGCGCTACGCCATCCGCGTGGGGCTCATCGAGCCCTGACGAGTGGGAGCGGGGCCGATCGGGCGGTAAAGTGGCGATCATGACGTTCTTCCACCTGCGTTAGCGATCCGTCGGCGCGGCGCGGCGTGAGCCCGGCGCCGGCGATGCGGGGCGGCGGTGTGCGCCGTCCCGGGTCGCGACGTGGGAGAGAACGCTGTCATGCGTGCGTTCGGATTCGGCCCGCGTCCCGGTGCGTCCGCCGTCTCGTGACGGCGGAGCGCCTGGTGGCGCGGTGCGTTCGCGGGCTGGAGCCCGTGGTGAGCACGGAGATTCTGCGGACGGGGTCCGCGTGCGTCGAGTCGGTCGGTCACCGCGAGGTCGGCTTCCGGGGGACGGTGGGGCGGCTGCGCACGGCCGACGACGTGTTCCTGGTGGCCGCGCGGGGCGCGGACGTCGGCAGGCGCAGGGACGGGCTGCGGGCGCTCGCCCGGCTGGCGCGGGACGTCGACCTCGGCTCGGCGGCGCGGGCGCGGGCGGCGCTCGGCGGGCCCGGCGGGTTCGCGGGCGTCGAGGTGTCGGCGTCCTTCCTGGGGCGCCGGAACTTCAACCGGTTCGACGTCGAGGACGCGGTCGGGCGGGTGCTCGCGGAGCGCGCCGGGGTCCCGTACCACTCGCGGCGGGACGGGACGGCGCCGCCGGACGGGTACGCGGGGTGGCGGGTCACGCTGGACGGGACGCGCGCGTCGGTGCTGCTCCGGGTGGGCGAACGGCCCGCGCACCGGCGGGCGTACAAGGTCGAGAGCGTGCCCGGGACGCTGCATCCGCCGGTGGCGGCGGCGATGGCGCAGCTCGCGGAGGTGCGGCCGGGGCATCGGGTGGTGGATCCGTGCTGCGGTGCGGGCACGCTGCTGATCGAGGCGGCCGGGCCGGGGGTGTCCCTGGAGGGGTTCGACCTCGACACGGGGGCGCTGCGGGCCGCCGCGCGGAACGCGGGCGGGGCGCCCGTCCGGGTGCGGCGGGGCGACGCCGGGGCGCTGCCCGTGGACGACCGCAGTGTCGACCGCGTGCTGTGCAATCCGCCGTGGGGCGTGCAGGTGGGGGCGCGGGGACGGCTCGCGGAGCGGCCCGCGCGGCTGTGGCGGGAGATCGCGCGGGTGCTGGCCGAGGACGGGCGCGCGGTGGTGCTCGTTCCGGACGACGGGCTGGTGCGGGCCGTCGAGAGCGGCCTGGTCCCGGTGTTCGCGCAGCGGCTGAGCCTGTTCGGCAGCCGGGTCACCGTGGCGGTGCTGGAGCTCAGGACGCCGGGAGCTCGGCGGCGAAGTTGATCGCGGTGTGCAGGTAGCTGCGGAGGGTGGCGGGGTCGTCGAAGTCCAGGTCGCTGCGGATGAGGACGGTGGACAGCGTGACGCGGAACAGGACGTCGGTGAGGACGGGGACGTCCACCGGCGGGAGGCTCCCGTTGTCGATCTGCTCCTGGACGATCGGCTCCGCCATCTCCGTGATGAGCCGGATCGGGCCCGCGGCCTGCAGGGTGAAGACGGGCAGGACGAGTTCGGGGACGTCGCGGAGTGCGGCGTTGAGGAGGGTGTGGCCGCGGGCGTAGCCGACGATGAAGATCAGCAGGTCGGCGATGCTGTCGACCGTCCAGGTGAGGGTGCGCAGGCGGGGGGCGAGCGCGTCGAGGAACGCGGCGAGTTCGCGTTCGAGGAGGGCCTGCTTGATGTCGTCGATCGTGCCGCCGTACTTGTAGAGGGTCGGCCGGGACAGCCCGGCCTTGCGGGCGATCGCGGACAGGAGGCGTCCGGAGGCGAAGCCGCCGTCGACGAGGCAGTCGGCGGCGGCGTCGAGGATCTTGGCCCGGATCTGCTCGGGTGACAGGGACGGGCGCCTGGTCGCGCTCTTCGTCTGGGTCACCATGGCCTTCCTTCCGGGTCGCGAAAGTATCCCATATCACTCTGCCCGAGGCGCCCCGGGGTATTGACCCCTTGGTCATCCGCTGCTTACAGTCGGCCCTGTAAGTGTAAACGTTGCTCGGCTGGAGGCGATCGTGCAGATCGATCAGGACTACCGGGACGTGCTGCAGACCCTGTCCGAGGGATCGGTCCACCGGCGCTTCGACCCGTACCTGGACATCGACTGGGACTCCCCCGAGTTCGCCGTCGACCCCGAGGACCCGCGCTGGATCCTCCCGGACTGCGACCCGCTCGGCGCGCACCCCTGGTACAAGGCGCTGCCCGAGGAGAAGAAGATCGCCATCGGGCGGTGGCGGACGGCCAACATCACCAAGGTCGGGCTCCAGTTCGAGAGCGTGCTGATCCGCGGCATGATGCAGTACGCGATGCGGCTGCCGAACGGGTCGCCCGAGTTCCGGTACTGCCTCCACGAGATGACGGAGGAGTGCAACCACATCCAGATGTTCCAGGAGATGGTGAACCGGACGGGCGCGGACGTGCCCGGCATGCGGCGGCACTACCGGTTCACGTCGCAGTACTGGCACCTGGGCGCGCACCTGCCGATCATCTTCTTCATCGGCATCCTCGCCGGCGAGGAGCCCATCGACCACTTCCAGAAGAGCGTGATCCACGACGGCGCGGCCCGGCCGCCGGCGCTGCTGCGCACGATGGAGATCCACATCGCCGAGGAGGCGCGGCACATCTCGTTCGCGCACCGGTTCCTGCACGAGCACGTGTCCCGGCAGACGAAGGCGGGACGCGCGGTCACGTCCATCGCCTACCCGCTCATCATGCGCTGGCTGGCCGGCGCGATCATGGCGCCGCCCCGCGAGATGGCGAAGGAGTTCGGCATCCCGCGCAAGGTGATCCGGGAGGCGTTCTGGAGCCGCCCGCACTCGCAGCGGATCCTGCGCGACTACTTCGGCGACGTCCGGATGCTGGCCGAGCAGCTCGGCCTGATGAACCCGGTCGCGAAGCGGGTGTGGCGGATGTGCCACATCGACGGCCCGGCCTCGCGGTACCGCGGCGAGCCGCACCGCCCGGCGCAGCAGGCGGCGTAGCACGATGCCCCACGTCGTCACGCAGTCGTGCTGCAACGACGCCTCGTGCGTCCACGCGTGCCCGGTCAACTGCATCCATCCGACACCGGACGAGCCCGACTTCGCCACCGCGGAGATGCTCTACATCGACCCCGCGGCCTGCGTGGACTGCGGCGCGTGCGTGTCGGCGTGCCCGGTGGGCGCGATCGTCCCGCACACGAAGCTGACGGACGAGCAGCTCCCGTTCCTCCCGCTGAACGCCGACTTCTACCGGGCGCCGCGCCCGCCGGCGCCGCTGCTCGCGCCGCAGCCGCCGCCGCTGCGGGTGCGCGGCGGCGAGCCGCTCCGGGTCGCGATCGTCGGGTCGGGCCCGGCCGCGATGTTCGCCGCGGACGAGCTGCTGACCGTCCCCGGCGCCCGGGTGAACGTGTTCGAGCGGCTGACCGTCCCCTACGGGCTGGCCCGGACGGGCGTCGCGCCCGACCACCCGAAGACCCGCCAGGTCACCGACCTGTTCGACCGGATCTCGGCGCAGGACGGCTTCCGGCTGTTCCGCGGCGTCGAGGCGGGCCGCGACGTGACGCACGAGGAACTGCTCGACCACCACCACGCGGTGATCTACGCGGTGGGCGCGTCGTCGGACCGGCGGCTGGACGTCCCCGGCGCCGAGCTCGCCGGGACGGCGACCGAGTTCGTCGCCTGGTACAACGGCCATCCCGACCACGCGGACCGGACGTTCGACCTGTCGCACCGGCGCGCGGTGATCGTCGGAAACGGCAACGTGGCGCTGGACGTGGCGCGCATCCTGGCGAGCGACCCCGAGCGGCTCGCGGGCACCGACATCTCCCCCGCCGCGCTCGACGCCCTCCGCGAGAGCCGCGTCGAGGAGATCGTGGTCGCGGGGCGGCGCGGCCCCGCCCAGTCGGCGTTCACGGTCGCCGAGCTGCGCGGCCTGCTCGACACCCCGGGCATCGACGTCACCGTCGAGGGAGCCGCGCTCGACGGTGAGCCCGGCGACGACGCACTTCACTCGACCGTCCACAAGCTGCGCATGCTCCGCGAGGCCGGGGCCCGCGAGCCGTCCGGGACGAACCGGCGGATCACGTTGCGGTACCTGCTGTCGCCCGAGCGGATCACGGAGGACGGCGTCGGGTTCGTCCGCAACGAGCTGGTGGACGGGCGGGCGGTGCCGACCGGGGAGACCGAGTTCGTCGAGGCGGGCCTGGTGCTGTCGTCGATCGGGTACCACGGGCGTCCCGTCCCCGGCCTGCCGTTCGACGCGGCCACCGGGACGGTCCCGAACACGGCGGGCCGGGTGGGCGCGAGCGAGCCGGTGACCGGCGCGTACGTCGCCGGGTGGATCAAGCGCGGCCCGACCGGCTTCATCGGGACGAACAAGTCGTGCGCCCGCGAGACCGTGCGGACCCTCGTCGACGACTTCAACGCCCACCGGCTGCCCGCTCCCGCGGCGTCCCCCGGCGGCCTCGAGCGGCTGCTGGCGTCCCGCCGGCACATCCCGCAGCCCGCCTGACGCGGTCTTCACGATCCCTCCACAACCCCTCCACAACTCGGCGCCGCCGCCGCCCGTCGTACGGGACGGACGATCTCGTCGAGCGAAGGGGGACGCGTGCCGTTCACGCTGAGCCATCCCGCCGCCGTGCTCCCGCTGATGCGGGGGCCGCTGGTGCCGTCCGCGCTGGTCATCGGGTCGATGGCGCCGGACGTCCCGTACTTCTTCTTCCTGATGGAGCTGCGCGGGGCGACGCATCGGGCGCACGGCGTCGTGACCGTGGACGTCCTCATCGGCCTGGCGGTGTTCGCGGTGTGGCACCTGCTGTGGAAGCGGCCGCTGGCGGCGCTGGCGCCGGGGCGGCTGCGGCGGCGGCTGCCGGTGGACGCGCCCGTCCGGTGGGGGTGGGCGGTGCCGTCGGTCGCGATCGGCGCGGCAACCCACGTGTTCTGGGACGCCTTCACCCACCTGAACTGGAGTTTCGCCGGTGAGCTGCCGGGGCTCACCCATTCGCTGGGCGGCCTGGAGGTGTACCGCTGGCTCCAGCACGTCAGCGGGGTCGCGGGACTGGCGATCATTCTGCTGTGGCTGGTCCGCCGGCTTCGCACGGCCCCCGTGACGCCGCCCGCGCCGGAGGAGGCCGCGGACGCGGCGGGCCCGCGCGTGCCGGTGTGCGCGGGACTCGGGCTGGCGACGGCGGCGGGCGGCCTGCTGAGCGCACTGCTCTTCCCGGACGAGCCGGACGTCCACACGGTCCTGTACTACGCGGCCGTCGGGACGATCGCCACGGCGGGCGCCGCGCTCACCGGCTACGCCGTCTGGTGGCACGCCGCCCGCCCGGCCGCACTGCGAGCCTGACTCCCCCGGGCCCGCCGCCGGGCCCGGGGGCCGCGATCACGTCCGGTGCCTGCCCGCGACGAGGGCGAGCGACGCGGCGACGAGGGCGAACAGGCCGCTGACGAGCCAGACGGTCATGTAGCCGCCCTCGCTCGGGTGGTCGGAGCCCGCGGCGGCGGCGAGCACGGTGCCGAACACGCCGCCCGCGACGGCGCCGCCGACCGTCTTGACGTTGTTGTACAGCGCCGTCGAGACGCCGGTGCGGGACGGGTCGCTGGCCTCGGCGATCACGGTCGGCATGGCGCTGAGCGCGACGCCGAGCCCGAGGCCCATGAACATCAGCTCGATGACGAACTGCCAGACGGCGCCGTGCGCGACGGCCATCCCGGCGAATCCGGCCGCGACGAGGCCGTAGGCGCCGATCAGCGCGTTACGGTAGCCGACCTTGGCGGCGAGCCGGGCGGTCTGCGTGGACGCGACGATGCTGCAGATCATCGCGGGCAGCATGACCATCGAGATCGCCAGCGCCGACATGCCGAACCCGTAGCCGGCCTCGTCCGGGTCGGTGGCCATGAACGTCGAGTTCGGGGACTGGACGCCGAAGTACACCACGCCGAACGCGAACGAGGCGAAGTAGTACGGCGCGACGTGCCGTCCGGCCATGGCGCGCAGGTCGACGAGGGGCTGGGCGACCCGCAGCTCCATGACGGCCCAGGCCGCGAGCAGGACGAGGCCGGCCGCGAGGCAGCCGAGGGCGGGGCCGGTCAGCCAGCCCTGCTCGCCGCCGAGCGAGACGCCCGCGAGGACGCCGACGACGGCGAGGCCGAGCATCGTGATGCCGGGCCAGTCGACGCGTCCGGCGGCGCGGGTGACCGACTCGGGGACGAACGTCCACGCGACGGGCACGCACAGCACCGCGAGCACGGCGGGGACGGCGAGGGCGAGCCGGACGTCGCCGAACGCGGCGTCCGCCACCCCCATCCCGACGCCGCCGAGCAGCCCGCCGAGGGTGAGGGCGCCGACGAGCCGGGCGATCGCGCGGCGGGCGAGGTCGACGGGCAGCCGGTCGCGGACGAGCGAGATCTCCAGCGGGAGCAGCGCGGCGAGCGGCCCCTGCAGGAAGCGGCCGAGGAGCAGGATCCCGAAGTTGGGCGCGAGCGCGACGAGCACCGACCCGATCGCGGTGGAGACGATCGCGATGCGCAGCATCCGGCGGTGCCCGTACAGGTCGCCGAGCCGCCCGAACGCGGGGACGCAGACGGCGGCGGCGAGGAGCTGCACCGCGACGACCCACGTCACGGCGGAGTCGGAGATGCCGAGGTGGTCGGCGATGCCGGGCAGCATCGGCGCGATACCGGCCTGCAGGAAGCCGCTGACCACCTCGAACATGACGAGCACGCCGACCACGGCGGTCACCGACTGGACGGGCGGCGCGCCGTCCGCGCCGCGGGGGTCGGGCGCCTTGGCGCCGGCGGTGGCCGTCACGGCGCCTCCTCACGGGCCAGCCGGCGGACGGCCAGTTCGGCGAGCAGCGCGGCGGCGTCGGGCAGGACGGCGTCGTCGTAGGCGGCCTGCGGGGAGTGGTTCATGGGTGCGGTGGCGGGGTCGCGGTCGGCGGGGCAGGCGCCCAGGCCGAGGAAGGCGCCGGGCACCTCGTTCAGGACGAACGAGAAGTCCTCGGAGCCGGCCATCGGGCGGGGCGCTTCGAGGGCGCGCTCGCCGCCCAGCAGGTCGCGGGCGGTGTCGAGCGCGAACGCGGCTTCCGCGCCGTCGTTGACGGTGACCGGGTACTGCTCGACGTAGTCGAGGTCGGCGGTGACGCCGTGCGCCTCGGCGATGCCGCGGACCACCCGCTCGATCCCCGCGCGCACCTTGCGGTGCGCGTCCTCGGAGAAGGACCGGACGGTGGCCTCCAGCGTCGCCGTCTCGGGAATGACGTTACCCGCGGTGCCGGCGTGCACGGACCCGACGGTGACCACCGCGGGGTCGAAGACGTCGAGGTCGCGGGTCACCATCGTCTGCAGGGCCGTGACCATGGCGGCGAGCGCCGGGACGGGGTCCTCGGCGGCGTGCGGGGACGAGCCGTGCCCGCCCTTCCCCCGGACGGTGACGTGCACGGCGTCGGACGCGGCGAGCGCCGTCCCCGGCCGGGTCACCGCCATGCCCTGCGGGAGGGCGGTGGAGAAGACGTGCAGGGTGTAGGCGGCGGCGACGCGCTCCCCGGCCGCGTCCAGCACCCCCTCATCGATCATGATCTTGGCGCCGCCCATGCCCTCCTCCCCCGGCTGGAACATGAACACGACGTCGCCGGGGAGCTCGGCGCGGCGGGCGGCGAGCAGCTTCGCGGCGCCGACGAGTCCCGCGACGTGCAGGTCGTGGCCGCAGGCGTGCATCAGGCCGGGGATCGCCGAGGCGTAGTCGAGGCCGGTGTCCTCCTGGACGGGCAGCGCGTCCATGTCGCCGCGCAGCAGCACGGCGGGCGCGCGCGTCCCGTCCGGGCGCCCGGCGCGGCCGCCGCGCAGCACGGCGGTGACGGAGGTCAGGGCCGTGCCGGTGGAGATCTCCAGCGGCAGGCCGTCCAGGGCGGCGAGCACCTTCTCCTGGGTGCGGGGCAGGTCGAGGCCGAGCTCCGGCTCGCGATGCAGGCCGCGGCGCAGGAGGGTCAGCTCTTCCCGCAGGTCGGCGGCGTCTTCACGGATCGACATGCGGGTATGGTGCGGTCCACGCCGTTTCCCCGGCGGTCACCTGCCGGTATCCGCCACGAAACCGGGAACCAATGCACACATCGGGCACCCTCGACGAGCTGGACCATCTGCTCGTCACCGCGCTGCAGACCGCGCCCCGCGCCGACTGGCGCCGGATCGGCGCGGCCCTCGGCGTGGACGGCTCCACGGCGGCCCGCCGCTGGGCGCGGCTGACCGACGCCGGGCTGGCGTGGCTGGCGTGCTTCCCGGTGGCGGTGGAGTGGATGACGCCGGTGGTGGCGTTCATCGAGATCGACTGCGCGCCGGGACGGCTGCACGCGGTCGCCGCCGAGATCGCCGAGGACCCGCACGTGTTCAACCTCGAGCACGTCACCGGCGGCCGGGACCTGCTCGCGACGGTCGTCCTGCAGGACAACGCCGAGCTGGCGCGGTACGTGGGGTTCCGGCTGGGGCGGCTGGCGGGCGTGATCGCGACCCGCACCCAGATCGCGACGACGCTGCACTCGGAGGGCAGCCGGTGGCGCCTCGACCGGCTCGACGAGCGGCAGCGGGACCTGCTGCTGGGCGACCGCCGGGGCGGCGCGGGCGGCCGGACGGTGCGGCAGGAGGACCGCGACCTCGCGCGGCTGCTGGTGGAGGACTGCCGGCAGCCGGTCGCGCGGCTCGCGGACCGGACGGGCCTCAGCCCCACGACCGTCCGCCGCCGCCTCGCCCGGATGGAGGGGGGCGGCGCGCTGATGTACCGGTGCGAGGTCGCGCGGTCGCTGTCGGGCTGGCCGGTGACGGTGTACCTGTGGGCGAGCGCGCCGCCGGACGAGGTGGGGCGGCTGGCCGGACGGCTCGCGGGGCTGCGGGAGACGCGGATGTGCGCGTCCCTGTCCGGCGCCGACAACATGCTGTTCGCGGTGTGGCTGCGGTCGATCGACCGGGTCCAGTCGTTCGAGACGGCCTTGCGCCGCAGCTACCCGCAACTGACGGTCACCGACCGCGCGGTGGGGCTGTGGCAGATGAAGCTGGCGGGGCAGATCCTCGACCCGCAGGGCCGGCACCTGCGCGCCGTCCCGTTCTGGACCTGGGACGATCCGCTGTCGGAGAGCGCGCTCGGCGACCTGGTCGACCGGCTGCGCGCCGGTCCCGGCCCGTCCCGGCGGGAACCCGGCTGAGGCGTATCGTGGGATACCGCCCGCACCGGGTCCGGAACGCGGCGGCGCGGGCACGGCGGCGCGCCGGGGGCGCGGTACAGGAGCTCCAGAAAGGCGGGGGTGTGACTCAGCGACGACCGGAGCCGCCGGCCGGCGAGCACGCGGCGGACGGGACGGGCGCCCAGGGGAAGGGCGCCCACGGGAAGGGCGCCGTGCCGGGTGACGTCACGGCCGCCGTGGAACGGGTGCTGAGCACGGCGGCGCTGCTGTGGAGCCGCGCCGACCAGGGGCTGGAGCCGGCGGTGTCGCCGATCCAGCTGCGCGCGGTGGAGGCGATCGCGCGGTTCGGGCGGCTGAACCTCGGCGGGCTCGCGGAGGAGCTCGGCGCGATCCCGTCGTCGACGAGCCGGTTGTGCGACCGGCTGGAGGCGGCCGGGCTGGTGGTGCGCGAGGCGGCCCCGACCGACCGGCGGGAGATCATCGTGCGGCTCACCGACCAGGGCGAGCGGCTGCACGGCGAGCTGACGCGGCGGCGCCGCGAGGCGGTGCGCGAGGTGCTGGAACAGATGTCGCCCCCGTCCCGGGGGCGGCTCATCGACGCGCTGACCGAGTTCGGGATGGCCTGCGACCGGCTGGAGGCGGCGGGGCCCGGGGCGGTGCGCGCGCCCGGCTCCCGGACGGCCTGACCGGACGGCCTGACCGGACGGCCTGACCGGACGGGCACGGGCGGGCGCCGCCGGGGCGCGTCCCATGACGCGGAGCACGGCGGGACGCCGCCGCCCCACCCCGCACGCCGTCAAGTATTTGCCCTATGGCAAACTTCTCTGGCAGTCTTCCCCTGCGGTTCTCCGTCCCGAGCGGTTGGGACCTGCCGGACGCGTCAGGCCCGGGGGCAGACGGTCGCCGTTCGTCATGATCGTTGGTTTTGGGGCAGGACGGGGTGCGAAGTGGGATGCGGGTCTGCGAGTCCCTGGAGCGCGGTGGAGCGGGCGCTGCGGTCCGCGCCCGCCCACGCGCTCCCCGAGGCGCTGGCCGCCGCCCTTGAGGGGGCCCGCCCCGGGCTCGCCGGGGTGCGCCTGCTGGTGAACGACTACCACTCGCGGGTCCTGCTGCCGGTCCCGCCGCTCGGCGCCGGGCCGGGGGACGGCACCGGAGTGCTCCGCGTCCGGGGGACGGACGCGGGCCGGGCGTTCGTGTCGCGGCGTCCCGTCCGGCACTCCCCGCGCCGGGACGGCGGCGGTGCGGCCCCCGAGGTGCTGTTCGTGCCCGTGGTCAGCCGCGGCGAGCGGATGGGCGTCCTGGAGCTGGCCGGCGCGGACCCGTGGACCGACGACGAGCTCGCCCGCCTCGAGGAGGTCGGCGAGGTGCTCGGCGCGGCGCTGAAGGTCGCGTGGCACCACACCGACCGCTACGAGCGGGCCCGGCGCCGCAAGCGCCTCACGCTCGCCGCCGAACTGCAGTGGCAGCTCCTCCCCGGGCACGCCTGCACCGGCGACCGGTTCAGCCTCGCCGGGCACCTGGAGCCCGCCTATTCGATCGGCGGCGACAACTTCGACTGGTCCGCCGAGCACGACCATCTCGCGCTCACCGTCACCAACGGCTCCGGCACCGGCATCCAGGCGGCGCTGCTGACGTCGCTGACCGTCGGCGCGATGCGCAACGCCCGCCGGTCCGGCGCCGACATCGCCGAGCAGGCCAGCCTCGCCAACGACATGGTGCACGTCCGCTACGGCGGGCGCGAGTTCACCGAGACGCTCGTGATGCGCATCGACCTCGCGGACGGGGTCGTGCACGTCATCGACGCCGGCTCGCCCCGCATCCTGCGGATGCGGGGCACCGACGTCGGCAGCGTCGACCTGGAGCAGCAGCTCCCGCTCGGCATGTTCCCCGACACCGAGTACCGCCCGCAGCGGTTCCGGCTGGAGCCGGGCGACCGGCTCGTCGTCGTCAGCGACGGCGTGTTCTCCGCCCGGACGCCGCGCGGCGAGTTCGGCGCGCAGGCGCTGGAGCAGGCCACCCGCCGCACCCGGCTGCAGGACGCCGCGGAGGTTCCGCTGACCGTCATCGACGAGCTGATCGAGTACCACGAGGGCGCCGACCTCGACGACGACGCCGTCGTGGTCTGCCTCGACTGGAAGTGACCCGACGGACGTGACCGGACGGACGTGACCGGACGGACGTCCGGCCGGAGCCCGCTCAGCCCTTGCCGCGGGCGTCGCGGATCATGTCGCGGACGCGGTCGCCGATGGCCGCCACCGGTCCGGCGAGCATGTTCTTCGTGGCGCTCTCGGTGCCCGGGTGCGGGTGCGTGGGCGCGGCGGCCTCGGCGGCCTTGACCGCGGCGGCGAACCCCTTGCGCTGCGCGTCGGTGAACGCGTCGCCGAGCCGCTCGAACTCGTAGCGCTCCTCGGCGCGCGCGTGCGTCAGCACCTCGACGCGGAGCCTGTCGAGCTTCTCCAGGAAGTCGGGCGCCGAGGTGTCCATGCCGTCCAGTTCGGCGAGCACCTCCTTGGCCTCGCGCTCCTCGCGGAGCCGGTCCTCGACGATCCCGTCGCCGCCGGGCAGCGCCTTGCGGGCCGCCGGGTGGACGATCTCCTCCTCGGCCGTCTCGTGCACGGCGAGCAGCCGGACGAGCGCCTGGAAGGCCTCGGTGCGCTCCTTGCCCGTGGTGTGCTCGACCTTGTCGAACAGGTCGCGGATCTGGCCGTGCTGCGCGCGCAGCAGGTCGACGATGTCGTTCTCGACCGCGGTGGGTGCGGTGCTCATGCGGGCCTCCGGTGTCTCGGCGAACGGTCCGCCCGGCCTCACCGGCGCGGGCGCCGGTGCAGTACCCGGGACCCGGGCGGGTAAGCGAGGTCCGGGCGATGCGCGGGCAAAGAACCCGTACGCGGTGACACGGCCGATGTGTGAACGGGACCGAGCGGGTAGGTGCGGCTGTGCCCACGAGACGCGGCCGGCGAGAAGCGGCGGCCGAACCGGCGAACGTCCCACAGGAAAGGTGGACCAGGTGGCCTTCAACCCGCTCGAACACCGCGGTATCCCGCTCGACGAGCAGCTTCGCGACTGGGGGCAGCTCGACGTCGCGCCCGTCGACCCCGACCACGCCGATCCCTACACCAAGTGCCGCATCATCACGATGAACGGCATCGAGGTGGAGGCGATCATGTTCAGCCACCACTTCAACCGCGTGTGCACCGACCCGGAGGTCAAGCAGAAGCTCGCGCACGTCCGGTACATGGAGCAGCAGCAGCAGAAGGTGGTGAACTGGCTGCTGCCCGGCCAGGCGTCGGTCCTGGAGACGACCCTGTCCTACGAGCAGGTCGCGGTCGACCTCACCGGCTGGGTCGCGCGGATGGAGCCCGACCCCTACCTCAAGCAGGCGTACGAGTTCGGGCTGCTGGAGGACTTCGACCACCTCTACCGGTACGCGAACCTGTACGAGATGATCGAGCACCGCAAGGCGGAGAAGATCGTCGACCAGCTCACCGAGGTGATGCCGGGCCGGCCCGGCCCGCAGCAGCACCGGCATCCGATGGACAACGTCCGCGAGCCCTACGACAAGCAGACGGCCGCGCCGCTGTCGAAGCTGCACGCGCTGACCATCATGTCGGCCGAGCAGCAGACGATGAACTTCTACATGAACGTCGGCCCGATGTACATGGAGCCGATCGCCCGCCAGCTCTACCAGGAGATCGGGCTGGTGGAGGAGGAGCACGTCACGCACTACGAGTCGCTGGTCGACCCGGGCGAGACGTGGTGGGAGCGACTCGTCAACCACGAGTACAACGAGTGCTACCTCTACTACTCCTTCATGCAGACCGAGACCGACCCGCGGATCAAGAACATCTGGGAGCTCCACCTGAACATGGAGCTGGAGCACCTGCACATCGCGTGCGACCTGATGCGGCGGCACGACGGCCGCGACCCCGAGAGCATCCTCGCGCCCGCGCTGCCCGAACCGGTCAGGTTCGAGCCGAACAAGGAGTACGTCCGGGAGGTGCTGGCCACGCAGATCGACTGGACGACGCTGGGCACCGGCTACGTCCAGGAGGCGCACCGCCGGTTCGAGGAGTGGCAGAACAAGATCAACGCCGGCGGGGTGCCCCAGGCGCGGGTCATCGGCGAGCACATCGACAAGTACGGCGAGGAGTACCGCCTGGAGACCGAGGGCCCGCACCCGGTCGAGCGGCTGCGGCTCGGATGACCGCGCGAGCGGCGTGACCGGAGCACGCCCCGGCGGGTACCCTCCCCATACCGAAGACCATTCGGTATCACGTGGGAAGGATGCCGCGAGTGGGCGAGCCGACCGTAACCGACCTCGAGCAGGCCGTACCGTCCGTAGACAAGATCATTCATGATGTCGGGGCCGCGTGGATGCTGGACCCGGTCACCGCCGCGCGCGGCAAGGACGCCGGATACGACAATCCGTTCGCGTGGTACTTCGCCGGGCGCGGCGGCGTGCTGGGCGACGTCGACGCGAGCGTGGTGAACGCGGCGTTCGGCTGGTTCGAGCCCCGCGCCGTCCGGATCTGCTGGGAAGAGGGCGTCGCCGTCGCGGGCGCCCGCGAGGCCGCCCGCCGGTACGGCCGCGCCTGCGCCCAGTGGGGCGAGGAGCACCTGGCCGGGCTCGACGGCGCGGCGGTGGACCGGCTCACCGAGCTGGCGGGCCGGGTCATCGCCGCCGCGGACTGCTCCGGCCTGCCGCTGTTCGCCGGCTGGCGCGCCGAGGAGACCGCCCCCGGCGGCCCCGCCCGGCTGATGCAGCTGATCAACGTCCTGCGCGAGTGGCGCGGCGCCGTGCACCTGTGCGCGACGACCGCCGCCGGGCTCGCCCCGCTGGACGCCGTCCTCGCGCAGGGCGGCCCCGCCCGGGCGCGGTTCGTCGGGTGGCGCAAGGTCGCCGACGACGCGGCCGCCGACGCGTCCGCGATCGCCCGCCGCGACGAGGCCGAGGCGGCGACGAACCGGGTCACCGCGGCCGTGTACGGGCGCGCTCTGACGCCGTCCGAGTTCGCCGAGTACGCCGCGCTCGTCGAGAAGGCGAGGGGCGCCGCGCTGGGCTGAGCCCGGCCCCGGGCCGTCCCCGTTCGGCGGTCCCGGAATTTGGCGGTCCAGGACAACGGGCGGGCGGCGAATCATCGGCCGGGGACTATCCCCGGCGGGCGGCGGCGTCCATTGTCGACTCATCGACCGGTCCTCCCCCGAGGAGAGCGTGATGAGGCCGAGCCCCGGCACAGGACGCCGAGCCGCCCGTTCCCCGTTGTCCCGGCGCCGCGCGGCGGCCCTGCTCACGGCCTCGGCGCTCGCCGCCGGCGCCCTGGCCGCGCCGCCGCCCGCCGCCGCCCGCGCCCCCGGCCGGACCGAGACGCCCGTCCCGTCGAGCTCGCCCGTCACCGACGTCGAGGAGTCGGTGGTGCGGGTCCGGGTCCCGCTGCCCGAGTCGGCCGGGCCGCGCCCCGAGCGGTGCGACTGGCTGTCGTACCTGCGGTACCGGCACGCGGACGGGCCCGCGGCGCCGGCGGACGCGGACCGGATCCTCGTCGCGCAACCGGGGATCTTCGCGGGCGCCGGGTCCTTCGACGGGCTCGCCCGCAACACCGTCCACCGGGCCGCGGAGAACGGCGACCACATCGAGTTCTGGGCGCTCGACCGGCGGTCCAACTGCCTGGAGGACCGCACCGGCGTCCGGGCGGGCCTCGCGGCCGGCGACGTCCGCCTCGCCGTCGACTACTACTACCGGCAGAAGGAGATCGACGGCCGGACGTTCGCCGGGTACCGGACGAACGAGCAGGTGGAGTGGCTCCAGCACGTGGGGCTGGAGCAGACCGTCCGCGACCAGTACGACCTGCTGGTCCGGGAGTTGCCGGACCGGGGGCTCCGCAAGCGGAAGGTGATGTGCGGCGGGCATTCGCTCGGCGGCGTCCTCACCGCCTACTTCGCGATGTGGGACTTCGACGGCGACCCCGCCACCACCGCCGACGCGGGACACGGGCAGTGCGGCGGGTACTTCGCGCTCGACACCCGCATCGACACCGGCGTCCTCGGGATGGAGGGGTTCCCCGCGGACATGGTGCCGCTCGTCGAGTTCGGCGCCGGGGTCGTCCGGCTGGGCCTGGCGGCGGGAGTGATCCCGCGGGCGCTGTCGGCGCCCGCCGTCGTCAACACCGAGACGATGAACCTCCTCGCGATCGCGGGCCTGGCCGCGCGGCTCGACCCCGAGGGCGTCTCGGACCTCGCGACCCGCGTCCCGTCCTCCTTCAACACCGACACCACGTTCCGGCTGCTGTTCTCCAAGGACTACCCGACGTTCGCCGCGGGCTCCCCGTCCGTCCGCGACTTCCGGTTCACCAACGCGGCCGCGCTGGGCGGGCTGCTGGACGACAACTCGCAGCCGCTCGCGTTCATGCAGGCCAGCGTCGGGTTCTGGGACGGCGGGAAGATCGTGGACAAGGAGTTCCCGGCGCCCAACGACCTGGACGGGCTGGGCCTCGGCGGGCTCGCGGCGCTGGTCGGCACCGAGAAGAAGGCGATCCCCGACTCCCCGCACGGGCCGCTGTACACGTGGCGGAACTTCGACCTCGTCGGCGTGCCGGACGACCCCGGGTACGAGTCGAGGCACGGCGGGCCGTTCACGACGGCCGCCAAGGAGGTCACCGACATCGGGCAGCTCGCGCGGAGCCTGTCGGAGCACCCCCTCGACTTCACCGAGCACTACTTCCCCACGAAGCTGATCACCGACATCGCGCTCGCGGACGCCCCGGGGATCGCCGACGACGCCGTCCACACCGGCGGTATCGACGCGAACCCGACGCTGAACCTGCAGGCCGGGGACGGTCTGGCCGCCCGCGACCCGCGGCCGGGCGACGTCGTCGCGCCGGGGTACCAGCACCTGGACGTCCTCACCGCCGCCGCCGTGCAGAACGGCGGCCGGCCGGAGCCCATCTCGCAGAACCTCGCCGTGTTCGCGGGGAAATGACCAGAGATCGCGGCCGCGGTGTTTAGCGGGCCGCAGCGGGGTAGGTGACGCTGCGTCCGGGTGACTCCGACAGGACGAGAGGCGGTGTGCGGCATGGGCGTCCGGCAGTGGATCGATTCGTGGCCCGTCTACCGCCAGTTCTCCGACGGCGACCCGCTCGGACGCGGCGCGGCCGTCAAGAGCGCGACGACCGCGAACCTGAAGCCCCGGGTCGGCACGGCCGAGAAGGTCGTGAAATCCGTGTGCCCGTACTGCGCGGTCGGCTGCGGCCAGGACGTGTACGTCCAGGGCGGGAAGGTCACGCAGATCGAGGGCGACCCCGACTCGCCCGTCAGCCGGGGGCGGCTCTGCCCGAAGGGCTCGGCCAGCCTGCAGCTCACCACCGGGTCGGCGCGCGAGCACCGCGTCCTGTACCGGCGCCCGCACGGCACCGAGTGGGAGGAGCTCGAACTCGACGTCGCGATGGACATGATCGCCGACCGAGTGATCGAGGCGCGGCGGCACGGCTGGCAGTGGGAGCAGGACGACCTGCGGGTGCGGCGCACGCTGGGCATCGCCAGCCTCGGCGGCGCCACGCTCGACAACGAGGAGAACTACCTGATCAAGAAGCTGTTCACCGCGCTCGGCGCGGTGCAGATCGAGAATCAGGCGCGCGTTTGACACTCCTCCACGGTTCCCAGTCTGGGAACCTCGTTCGGACGCGGCGGCGCGACCACCTTCCAGCAGGATCTGCAGAACGCCGACTGCATCGTCATCCAGGGCTCGAACATGGCCGAGTGCCATCCCGTCGGGTTCCAGTGGGTGATGGAGGCGAAGGCGCGCGGCGCGAAGGTCGTCCACGTCGACCCGCGCTTCACGCGGACGAGCGCGCTCGCCGACGTCCACGTCCCGCTGCGCGCCGGGAGCGACATCGCGTTCCTCGGCGGCATCGTCAACTACGTCCTGCAGAACGACGCGTACTTCCACGAGTACGTGCTGGACTACACCAACGCGTCGGTGATCCTCCACGAGGACTTCCGCGACACCGAGGACCTCGACGGCGTGTTCTCCGGCCTCGACGCGGAGCACCGCACCTACGACCTGTCGAGCTGGCAGTACGAGGGCATGCAGGTGCAGGCGGCGTCCGGGCAGCGGGACCAGGCCTACGAGGCGCACCGGCAGGCGGTGGCGATGTCCGGGCACGGCGAGGCGTCCGGTTCGGGCGGTCCCGGGCTCGGCGAGGGCGACCCCGTCCGGGATCCGACGCTCCGGCACCCCCGGTGCGTGTTCCAGGTGCTCAAGCGGCACTTCTCCCGGTACACGCCGGAGATCGTGGAGCGCATCACCGGCGTCCCCGCCGACCGGTTCCTGGAGGTGTGCCGGCTCGTCGCCGACAACTCGGGCCGGGACCGGACGACCGCGTTCGCCTACGCCGTCGGCTGGACGCAGCACACGGTGGGCGTCCAGTACATCCGTACGGCGGCGATCCTGCAGACGCTGCTCGGCAACATCGGCCGCCCCGGCGGCGGGATCCTGGCGTTGCGGGGGCACGCCTCGATCCAGGGCTCCACCGACATCCCGACCCTGTTCAACCTGCTGCCCGGGTACATCCCGATGCCGCACGCGCACCCCGACCTGGACCTGGCCCGGTTCGTCGAGGGCGAGTCGGCGAAGAAGGGCTTCTGGGGCGAGATGCGGTCGTACTTCGTGAGCCTGCTGAAGGCCTACTGGGGCGACGCGGCCACCGAGGAGAACGACTACCGCTTCGACTACCTGCCGCGGCTGACCGGCTCGCACAGCACGTACGAGACGGCGATGGCGCAGATCGACGGCGTCTGCAAGGGCTACTTCCTGATGGGCGAGAACCCCGCGGTCGGGTCCGCCAACGCGAAGGTGCAGCGCCTCGGGATGGCGAACCTCGACTGGCTCGTCGTCCGCGACTTCTCGCTGATCGAGTCGGCGACGTGGTGGAAGGACGGCCCGGAGATCGAGTCGGGGGAGATGCGCACCGAGGACATCGGCACCGAGGTGTTCTTCCTTCCCGCCGCCGCGCACACCGAGAAGGAGGGCAGCTTCACCAACACCCAGCGCATGCTCCAGTGGCACCACAAGGCCGTCGATCCCGCCGGGGACGCCCGCAGCGACCTGTGGTTCATGTACCACCTGGGCCGCATCGTCCGGGAGAAGCTCGCCGGCTCCACCGACGAGATGGACCGGCCCGTCCTCGACCTCACCTGGGACTACCCGACGCACGGCGACCTGGACGAGCCCGACGCCGCGGCCGTCCTCGCCGAGATCAACGGATACGACGGCGATGGGAACCCGCTCTCGTCGTACACGCAGCTCAAGGACGACGGGTCCACCTCGTGCGGCTGCTGGATCTACGCGGGCTGCTACGCGGACGGCGTCAACCAGACGGCCCGCCGCAAGCCCGGCCGCGACCAGAACTGGGTCGCGCCCGAATGGGGCTGGGCGTGGCCGATGAACCGCCGGATTCTGTACAACCGGGCGTCCGCGGACCCGGACGGCAACCCGTGGAGCGAACGCAAGGCGCTCGTCTGGTGGGACCCGGACGAGGGCAAGTGGACGGGCCACGACGTGCCGGACTTCGCCGCCGACAAGGCACCGGACTTCCGGCCGGAGCACGGCGCCACGGGCCCCGCCGCCCTCGCGGGCAACGACCCGTTCATCATGCAGGCCGACGGCAAGGCGTGGCTGTACGCCCCGGCGGGGCTCACCGACGGGCCCCTGCCGACGCACTACGAGCCGCAGGAGTCGCCGTTCGCGAACCCCCTGTACGCCCAGCAGCACAACCCCGTCCGGCACGTGCTGCGGACGTACCCGGCGAACCGGTACCAGCCGAGCGGCGGCGCACCGGGCGCGGACGTGTTCCCGTACGTCGTGACGACGTACCGGCTCACCGAGCACCACACGGCGGGCGGCATGTCCCGGTGGCAGCCCTACCTCGCCGAGCTCCAGCCGGAGTTCTTCTGCGAGGTCTCGCCGGAACTGGCCGCCGAGCGGAACCTGCGGCACGGCGGCTGGGCGACGATCGTGAACGGCCGCAACGCCGTCGAGGCGCGCGTCCTCGTCACCGACCGGATGAAGCCCCTCGTCGTGGACGGCCGGCCCCTGCACCAGATCGGCCTCCCCTACCACTGGGGCCCGAACGGCTACAGCACCGGCGACGCCGCGAACGAGCTCGTGCACCTGTCCCTGGACCCGAACACGCACATCCAGGAGACGAAGGCCCTCGCCTGCGACATCCGCCCCGGCCGCCGCCCCCGCGGCGCCGCCCGCCTCGACCTCGTCCGCGACTACCAGCGCCGCGCGGGCATCACAGACGAGACGGGAACCGAGGTCTAGGGACGGCGGCCGAGAACCGGCCGGCGGGTCTAGCGGACGACGATCGCGGACTCGGCGGCGGGGCGGAGTTCGCCGACGACCGGGTGCCCGGGGACCTCGCCGGCGACGAGGAGGCCGCCGGAGGTCTGGGCGTCGGCCAGCAGCAGGCGGGTCTCCTCGTCGGCGGCGCCGAAGTCGGTGTGCGGGGCGACCCAGCCGAGATTGCGGCGGGTGCCGCCGCTGACGAACCCGTCCCGGACGGCCTCGCGCGCGCCGTCCAGGTACGGGACGGCCGCCGCGTCGACGACGGCGGTGACGCCGGACGCGCGGGCGAGCTTGTAGAGGTGGCCGAGCAGGCCGAAGCCGGTGACGTCCGTCGCGCAGCGGGCCCCGGCGGCGAGCGCGGCGGCGGACGCGTCCCGGTTCAGCGCCGTCATCGCCGCGACGGCCTGCGGGAACACCTCCCCGGTCGACTTGTGCCGGTTGTTGAGGACGCCGACGCCGAGCGGCTTGGTGAGGGTCAGCGGGAGGCCGGGGGCGCCGGTGTCGTTGCGCAGCAGCCGGTCCGGGTCGGCGACGCCCGTCACGGCCATCCCGTACTTGGGTTCGGGGTCGTCGACGCTGTGCCCGCCGCCGACGTGGCAGCCCGCGAGCGCGGCGACGTCGAGGCCGCCGCGCAGCGCCTCCCGCGCGAGGTCGAACGGCAGGACGTCCCGGGGCCAGGCCAGCAGGTTGACGGCGACGAGCGGGCGGCCGCCGACGGCGTACACGTCCGACAGCGCGTTCGCGGCGGCGATGCGTCCCCAGTCGTACGGGTCGTCCACGACGGGGGTGAAGAAGTCGGCGGTGGCGACGACCGCGTCCGGGGAGCCCGGCATCCGGACGACGGCGGCGTCGTCGCCGGTGTCGAGCCCGACGAGCAGTTCCCCGTTCGGGTCCCGGGGCGCGGCGGTCAGCCCGGCGACGACGTCCTCGAGCTCGCCGGGCGGGATCTTGCAGGCGCAGCCGCCGCCGTGCGCGTACTGCGTGAGGCGTTCGACGGTGACGGTCATGAGGTCCCTTCGGGGTCGCGGCAGCGTCGGTGCCGGTCGTCCACGCGGATCGTGTATCCGCGGGCGTCCAGGTGCTCCAGCAGCGGGACGGCCGTGCGGCGGGTGGTGCCGAGCGCGCGGCGGGCCTCGCTGAGCGTGAACGGCGGGTCGAGTTCGGCGAGCCGGGCGGCGGCGCGGGCGTCGTCGCCGGGCAGCAGGACCAGCCCGTCGCCGATCTTGAGGAGGGCGCCCGCGGCGGCGGCCGCGGCGAGCAGCCGCGGGGTGAGGCCGAGTTCGGCGAGCCGGTTCGCGTCGGGCGCGCGGAACGGGGCCGCGGCGAGGTCGCGGCGGCGCGCGTCCACGGCCGCGCGGACGCGCGGCGGCAGCTCGGGGGGCTTCGCGTAGAGG
>NZ_JBHTJA010000029.1:0-66707 GCF_042675525.1 Actinomadura sediminis | reverse complement strand
GTTGCGGGGGGTGGGGCCATCTCGGGCGCGTTCGGGCTGTGCTTGGGTCGCCGCCCTGCTCCTGGTGGTGTGGCCGGGGTCGTTGCGGGGGGGTGGGGCCATCTCGGGCGCTTGGCCGGGTGGCTCCCGGTGCCCGGTGGGTCGGGTGGTTTCAGGGGTGGGCGTCGTCCCTTTGGGGGTTCGTGGCGCCGGGTTGGGGGCGGGCCGGTTCCGGGGGCGGGTCAGGGGGCGTCCAGGTCGGAGACGCCGGTTATGCGGTGGAGGGCGAAGCGGTGGACGGCGGCGCGGGTGGCGTCGTAGCCGGTG
This sequence comes from Actinomadura sediminis, assembly GCF_042675525.1. NCBI lineage: Bacteria > Bacillati > Actinomycetota > Actinomycetes > Streptosporangiales > Thermomonosporaceae > Actinomadura > Actinomadura sediminis. Next base: position 66,401 of record NZ_JBHTJA010000029.1, on the reverse strand, counting down.
AGGAAGCCGCCCTCGACGCGGACGGGTTCGACGATGCGGCTGGACGCCTGGCCCTGCTGGTCGAGGTAGCCGATCCAGACGCGGCCGCCGCGTTCGACGGCGGCGCGGAGGCGTTCGACGGTCGCCATCGCCGGGGAGCGGGGCGGTTCGCCGCCGGGGGCGTCGGCCCGGTCGGGGCCGTGCCGGGACGCCTCGTCGCCGGCCCGCAGGGCTCGCACGGCCGCCGTGATCATCGAGGCGTCGGCGTGCGGGTCCTGCCGCACGCGGACGATCTCCGCGGTGGGCGGCGGGTCGGCGCGCTGCGCGTCCGGGCGGGTGACGATGACGCCGCCGCCGGGCGACTCGGCCACCGGGGCGAGGCCCATCGCGCGGAGGCCGTCCAGCAGTTCGGCGCGGTGCAGGCCGGACGCGAGGACGGTCGGGGCCAGGCGGTGCAGGCGGAGGGGTTCGGCGCGGCGGTCGGCGAGGATCTCGTCGAGCATCGCGGGGGAGTCGGCGCGGACGTAGGAGGTGAGGGAGCCGACGCGGAGCTGCCCGTGGCGGCGGGCGACGTCCTCGATCAGGTACGTGAGCGGCTGGGGGAGGGGCGTCGCCGAGTGCCGGGCGAGGAGGGCGGTGAGGTCGGCGGCGGTGCGGCCGGCGTCGAGGGCGCGGCGGATCGAGGCGGGGGTGAACCGGTAGACGGTCGCGCCGCCGGTGGATTCGACGTCGGCGGTGAGCGCGAGTTCCCGGGCGAGCTCGGTGACGAGGGGGCCGGGCGCGATCGCGGTGAGGTCGGCCTGGATGAGGATCTGGTCGACGGGTTCGGGGAGGTGCTTGTCGAGTTCGGGTTCGGGGTCGTCGCCGGCGAGGAGGGCGCGGGCGAACGGGGAGAGCTCCCCGAAGCCGGTCAGGCCGAGGGCGGCGGCCTCCCGCAGGGTCCAGCCGAGCAGCCGGTCGCGGAGCGGGCCGCCGCGGCGGGGCTGCAGCCACGCGAGGCGCGCGCGCAGGGCGTCCGCGGACGGGACGACGCCGCGTTCGGCCTCGCCGAGGATCTGCAGGACGGCGCGGCGGGTCGCGGGCGCGGTGCCGCGCACCATCGCCTCGCTCAGCGCGTTGATGAGCCGGTCGCGGTCGTCGCGTTCCCCGGCGAGCCCGGCGACGCGGTCGGAGCGCAGCCAGCCGCGGGCGAGTTCGGTCCAGCGGCCGGCGGTGTCGCGCATCAGCCACAGGTCGTAGGCGGGGGTGGGCAGCCACTCGCCGTCCAGGTCGCCGCTGCGGGTGAGCAGGCCCGTCGCGAGCGCGGACTCGATCAGCAGCGCGGCGTGCCACTCGGGGACGTCCAGCAGGGTCGCGGCGGCGCGCAGGTCGCGGACGGCGAGGCCGCCGCTGCGCAGCACGGCGGGCGGTTCCAGGCCCCAGTGCTCGAGGAGTTCCTCGACGAGCCGGACGGCGGCCGCGGCCTCGCCGGCGGCGGCCCGCACGACCGTCTCCTCCGGGTGCGGGGCGGGCGGGTCGGCGGGGGCGAGCGGCGGCGGGTCGGCGGGGACGTCCCGGAACAGCCGTCCGTCGCGCAGGTGCAGCGCGACCTCGCGGGGGAGGGTGACCGTGCGGTCGTCCTCGGCGGCGAGGAGCCCGCGGGCCAGCAGCCGCTCGATGGGGGTGGTGGCGGTGTCGACGCGGACGGGGCGGCGGGCGTCGGCGACGCGGCCGACGGGCGGCCCCCACGCGAGCTGCTCGAGGGCGGCGCGGGCGTCGGGGCCGGCGTCGTCGATCAGCGGGCCGGGCGCGGCGAGCAGGCCGGCGAGCCGGGCGATGAGCCGGTCGGCGTCGGGGAAGCCGCGCGGCGCCGCCCCGTCCAGGTCGGTGACCAGGTCGGTGAGGCGCTCGGGGGAGTAGCCCGCGAACACCTCGCGGACGGGCGGGCCGAGCCCCGCGGGGTGCGGCAGCGCCTGCCGGACGCCCGGCGCCGCGTTGGGCGCCGCGTCGGGGGCCGCGTCGCCCCAGGCGAGGCCGTGGCGGCGCAGGACGGCGAGGGCGTCGTCGACGCGGGCGCGGGGCGCGTCGAGGGCGGCGGCGAGCGCGCCGGGGGCGGTGTCCGGGAGGACCAGGACGGCCTCCAGGACGGCGAGCGTGAACCGGTCGAGCCGGTCGAGGGCGCGGGAGACCGCGGCCGGTGTGGTGGCGCGGGCGGCGAGCGCCGTCAGGTCGGCGGGGACGGGCGCTAGCAGTTCGGGACGCGCGGACAGCAGCGCACGCAGCTCGTCGTCGCTCCGTGCGCGGAGCCAGTCCGCATACGTCTCCATGCAGCGCCACTCCCGCCGTCCGCTTGCCCGGCCCGCCGTTTCTCTGGTCGTCGTCGCCCGCCGCCGTCGTGACGGCTCTCTTCAGGGTAGGAGCACCCGAAGTGTGCGGTGGCGGCGGCGCGCCCCCGACCCGCCGGACGGTCCGGGCGGGCGGGTCAGGACGCGGGCGTGGCCTGCCGGTGGGCGAGGCCCATGCCGAGCCGCGCCCAGCTCTCCACGAACCGCCGCTCGTCGATGCGGGTCGGCGGCTCGTACATCGACTCGTTCGCCAGCCAGTAGTTGACGACCGCGCCGCCCAGGATGGACGCGACCGCGGGCCAGTCCTCGTCGGAGTCGGCGTATTCGGGCTGCTCGGACAGCCAGGTGGCGATCCCGTCGTAGAGCGGGTTGACGATGCCTTCGCGCATCTCCGCGACGAGGTGCGGGAACTGGTCGAGGTCGCGGAACAGCACGCGGATGAGGTCCTGCTCCTCGCGCATCTTGGCGAGCCCCGCCTGGCAGGTCATCCGGAGCCGGACCTCCAGCGGGCGGCCCGCGTAGGCGGTCGAGTTCGCGAGGACGTCGCTGATCTGCTTGCGGGTCCGTTCGATGTGCTCGCGGATGGCGGAGGAGAGGACCTCCTCCTTGGACCGGAAGTGCCGGTAGAGACCGCCCGCGCCCGGGGACAGCCCGGCCGCGGCCTCGATCTCGGCGACGGACGTCGCGGCGTAGCCCCGGTCGGCGAACAGTCGGAGCGATTCGGCCACGATCCGCTCGCGGGTACTTGGCGTCATGGTGATGGTTTCCTCCGCAAGAACAGTAAGGCATCCCGGACTCGGTCACCGCTGCTCAGGTCCGGCGAGCCTCGTTTCGTGACCGTTCTCGCATCGGCCGGGGCGTCCGCCGGGTCAGGCGAGACGGCGGACGAGCGCGGCGATGAGCCGGCCGACCACCAGGTACACGAGGGCGGCGAGGCCGTAGTTGACCGCGACGGCGATCTTCGGGTCGTCCGGGCGGAAGACGTCCTCGAACCGCCACGCGAGCCATCCGGCGCCGTCCGCGAACCACCGCACGATCTCGTTGCCGGTGTTGGCCTCGAACACGACGAACAGGATGTGGATCGCGAGGATCGCCACGGCGATCGTCGTGACGACCGAGACGGCGGTGGCGACGGCTCCGGCGGCCCGCCCGGGCGCGCGCGGCGCGCGGCGCCGTCCCGTCCGGGGGTCGCGGTCGGTGCCGGTGGTGCTGTCTGTCATGGCGCCTCTCCCTTCGCCGGGCCGGCTGATCGTTCTTTTGCCGGCGCTGGTCCTATCGGGTGCTGTGTTTTCCCTGGTGGGGCGGTTGGTGGCGGGGGTGCCGGGTATTCCTGCAGCACGGGCGGAGTTCCCGGTGACCGGACAGGCCAGTTCCGGCCACGCGGAAAGGTTCCCGCGCGAAGAGTTCCCGCGCTCTCCCACTCGGATCCCGTCGCATCGCCACTACCGGGAGGGCGCGGGTACTCGCGTCTCGAACGTCCTAGAGGACCTTTACCCTGTGGGGCGTGCTGCACCGCGATTCACCGGAAATGTCTCCGGAAACGTCCGGCGGGTCCCCGGCGGGGGACGTGCGGGCCCGCTCCGGGCCGGTCGTAGGATTCGACCTCGACCTGACGCTCGCCGACACCCGCGCCGGGATCTCCGCGGTGTACGCGGCGCTCGCCGCGGAGACCGGCGTGCCCATCGACGTCGACGTGGTCGTGGGGCGGCTCGGGCCGCCGCTGGAGGTCGAGCTCGCGCACTGGTTCCCGGCGGCGGAGGTGCCCGCGATGGCGGACCGCTACCGGGCGATCTACCCCGAGGTCGCGGTCCCGGCGACGGACGTCATGCCCGGTGCGGCGGCGGCGCTGGACGCGGTGCGGGCGCTGGACGGGCGGGTCGTGGTGGTGTCCGGGAAGAACCAGGCCGACACCGAGCGGACGGTCCGGTTCCTCGGGCTGCCCGTGGACGCGGTCGTCGGCGGGCTGTTCGGCGCCGCCAAGGGCGTGGCGCTGCGCGAGCACGGCGCCGGCGCGTACATCGGCGACCACACCGGCGACGTGGACGCGGCGCGCGCCGCCGCGGCGGTCGCCGTGGGCGTCGCGACCGGCCCGTTCGACGCCGCCGCGCTGGCCGCGTACGGCGCGGACGTCGTCCTTCCGGACCTGCACGCGTTCCCGGACTGGCTCGCCGGTTTCGTGACCCGCTGACGGAGCATTTCCCGCGCGCCGAAAATGGGGTGCCGCGCGAACTCGTTCGGGGTACTTTGCGAGCATCGGTCCCGGTGTGCCGTGCACGCCCCCGGCGTGTTCACCGGCTCTCGGCGAGGCACTAATCTTGGGACCGATTCCAGACGATTACTAGACGAGGTCTCCCGTGCCGACTGGCAAGGTCAAGTGGTACGACTCCGACAAGGGGTTCGGTTTCCTCACCCGTGACGACGGGGGTGAGGTCTTCGTGCACTCCTCCGCTCTGCCGGGCGGGGTGACGTCGCTCAAGCCCGGGCAGCGCATCGAGTTCGGCGTGGTCGAGGGCAGGCGCGGGCAGCAGGCGATGCAGGTGCGGGTCCTGGAGACCCTGCCGTCCGTCGAGAAGGCCATCGCCAAGCAGCGGCGCAAGAAGCCGGACGAGATGGTGCTGATCACCGAGGACCTCATCAAGCTGCTCGACGGCATCTCCAACACCTACCGGCGCGGCAAGCACCCCTCCGCGGCCGAGGCCAAGAAGATCGCCACCGTGCTGCGCGCGGTCGCCGACGACCTCAGCCCCTGACGTCCCCGAGGGGCGGCGGGCGCCCGCGGCGGGCGCGTTCACTTGGATCCATGGGCGAGAATTGGGATGTGAGCCCAACGCGTCAGTCCAGCCCAGCTCCCGAGAACGCCAAGAACCCGCCCGCGACCAGGGCGGCCGGCCGCTCCGCCGGGGCCCGCCGCGCCCGGACGCCCGCCGTCGACCGCGCGTGCGCCGAGGCCGTCGACCTCGCCCGCGCGGCGGCGGAGGAGACGGCCCGGCCGGGACAGGTCGGCGAGCATCTCGGCCTCCGCGCCGAGGCCGACCGGGTGGTCACGCACGCGTTCGAGTGCCTCGACCCCGCCTACCGGGGCTGGCGCTGGTCGGTCACCGTGGTGCGGGCGTCCCGCGCCAAGAACGTGACCGTCAACGAGTGCGTGCTGCTCCCCGGGGACGACGCCCTCCTCGCGCCCGACTGGGTGCCGTGGCTCGAACGGCTCCGCCCCGGCGACCTCGGCCCCGGCGACCTGCTGCCGACCGCGGCCGACGACGTCCGGCTCACCCCGGCGTTCGCGCAGACCGGCGACGGCGACCGCGAGGCGCAGTGGGAGCCGGGCCTCGGCCGCGTCCGGGTGCTGTCCCGCGAGGGCCGAGACGAGGCCGCCGCCCGCTGGTACGACGGCGTCCACGGCCCCCGCGCCCCCATCGCCGCGTCCGCCCCCGCGCAGTGCTCCACCTGCGGGTTCTACCTGCCGCTCGCGGGCGAGCTGCGCCAGGTGTTCGGCGTGTGCGCCAACGAGTACGCCCCCGACGACGGCCGCGTCGTGTCCGCCGACCACGGCTGCGGCGCGCACTCCGAGGCCGTCACCGTCCCCGCCGCGTCCGAGCACGGCCCCCCGGTGATCGACGAGCTCGGCTACGACCTCGTCCCGGGCCCGGGGGACGACTCGGCGCCCCTGGACGACGAGGCGCTCGGCCATAGCTGACCGGTGACCCGCCCCACTGACCCCGCGGCCGACCCGTTCGGCGCCCGCGCCCTCCGCGAGCGGGTGCTGCGCGCCTGGGACGAGTCGCCGGCCCGCTTCCGCGAGGACGCCAACACCGAGGACGACCACGCCCTCGGCGGCTACCGCGACCGGGTGATCGTCGAACTGGCGCAGAACGCCGCCGACGCCGCGTCCCGCGCGGGCGTGCCCGGCCGCCTCCGGCTGGTGCTGGACGACGGCGTCCTCACGGCCGCGAACACCGGCGCGCCCCTCGACGCGCCGGGCGTCGAGGCCCTCTCGACCCTCCGCGCGTCCGCGAAACGCGACGACACGGGCGCCGTGGGCCGCTTCGGCGTCGGTTTCGCCGCCGTCGTCGCCGTCACCGACTCCCCCGCGATCGCGTCCCGCACCGGCGCCGTCGCCTGGTGCCGCGACCGCGCCCGCGAACTCGCCGAGGGGCTCCCCGGCGTCGCCGCCGAGGTCGGGCGCCGCGCCGGACGCGCGCCCCTGCTCCGGCTGCCGTTCGCCCTCCCGCCCGCGGACGCCCCGCCGATCCCGGACGGCTTCGACACCGTCGTCCGCCTGCCGCTGCGCGACGGCGACGCAGTCGCGTCCGTCCGCGCGCAGCTCGCCGAGGTCGCGGCGCCGCTGCTGCTCGCGCTCCCGGCCCTGGAGTCGGTCGAGATCGTCCTCGACGGCGCCGAACGGACCCTCACCGCCCGACGCGCGGCCCGCCCCGCCGAGCCGGACGCCGCCGACGGGCGTGTGCCCGGTGCCGGCCGGCCCGCCGAGGGCGCGGCCGAGGGCGAGGCGCCCGGACTCGCGCCGGGCGGCGGCGACCGGCGGCCCGCCGAGGGCGCGGGGCCCGGGTTCACGCCCGGCGATGCCGCTGACCGGCGTGAGCCGGGTGTGCCCGCGTTCGTCCCGGACGAGTTCGCGGACGGGACGGCCGGGGCCGGTGCGTCCGTCCGGGGTGTGGTGATCGACGGGGTCGAGTGGGCGACCGTCGAGGCGCACGGGGCCGTGCCGGACGGCCTGCTGGCCGACCGGCCCGTGGAGGAGCGGGACCGTCCGTTCTGGCTGGTGCGGTGGGCGCTGCCCGAAGGCGGGGACGTTCCGCGGGCGCTGCACGCGCCGACGCCGACGGACGAGCCGCTCGACCTGCCCGCGCTGCTGATCGCGTCGTTCCCGCTGGCGCCGGACCGGCGGCACGTCGCCCCCGGGCCGCTGACGGACTTCCTCGTGGAACGGGCCGCCGACGCGTACGTGCGGCTGATGGGCGCGCGGGCGGCGTCGCCCGCGGTGCTCGGGCTCGTGCCGGGGCCGGTCGCGGCGGGGGAGCTGGACGCGCGGCTGCGGCGGGCGATCGCCGACCGGCTCCCGGAGGCGCCCGTGCTGCCCGGCGGGACGCGGGGACGGGACGCGCTGGTGCTGGACGCCCCGGCCGGGTTCGTCGAGCTGCTCGGCGGGCACGGGGACGGGCCGGCGGTGTTCGGCGGGCTGCTGCCGCCGGGTTGGCCCGCGCGGAGCCCGGCGCTCGCGGCGCTCGGGGCGCGGCGGATCGAGCTGGCCGACGTGGTCGACGAGCTGGCCGCGGTCGAGCGGGAACCGGCCTGGTGGCGGGGCGTGTACGCGGCCCTGGAGGGCGCCGACGCGGAGGGGCTCGGTGCGCTGCCGGTCCCGCTCGCGGACGACCGGCTGGTGCGGGGCCCGCGCGGGCTGCTGATCGCGGACGGCGTCGACCCGGCGGGCCTCGGGGTGCTGGGGCTGCGGTTCGTCCATCCGGACGCGGTGCATCCGCTGCTGCGGCGGCTGGGCGCGGTCGAGGCCGGCCCCCGCGCGGTGCTGGGCGATCCGGCGGTGCGCGCGGCGGTGGAGGACTCGTTCGACGCGGACGATCCGGACGCGGTCGCGGAGGCGGTGCTCGGGCTCGTCGCCGCGGGCCCGGTCGACCCGGGGGACGAGCCGTGGCTCGCGGAGCTGGCGCTCCCGGGCGACGACGGCGAGCTGTACCCGGCGGGCGAGCTGCTCCTCCCCGGGAGCCCGCTGCGCGGGCTGATGGCGGACGACGCCCCGTTCGGCGTCGTCGACGGGGGGCTGCTCGAACGGTGGGGCGCCGAGACGCTCGCGGCGGCCGGCGTCCTCGACGGGTTCGCGCTCGCGCGCGCCGAGGACGTCGACCTGACCGCGCTCGCCGACGAGGCCGAGACCCTGCACCTGGACGGCGAGGAGCTCTGGGCCGACGACGTCCTGCGCCGCGTCGGCCCCCAGGAGCTGCCGCCCGCCGTGCCCGAGCTGACGGCCGTCCGCGACCTCGAGCTCGTCGACGACTGGGCCGCCGCGCTGCGGCTGCTCGCCGAGCCGCCGTGGCGCGCCGCGATCGTCGAACCGGCGCACGTCGTCCTGCACACGGGGCGGCGCGCGGCCGTCCCGTCGTACACGGCGTGGTGGCTGGGGCGGCGGCCGGTGCTGGAGGGGCGCGCGCCGGGCGAGTTCCGGCTCCCGGGCGACGACTCGCTCGCGGGGCTGTACGACGTCGCGCCGGACGCCCTGGACGAGCGGCTGCTGACGGCGCTCGGCGTCCGGACGTCGCTCGACGACCTGCTCGACGAGCCCGGCGGCGCCCGCGAGCTGCTGGAGCGGCTCGCGGATCCGGCGCGCGACGTCGCCCGCGACCGGCTCGGCGCCCTGTGGACGGCGCTCGCCGACGCCCCGGACCTCGACGTCGCGCCGCCGGAGCGGGTGCGGGCCGTCGTCGACGGCGAGGCGGAGGTCGTGGACGCGGCGGACGCGCTCGTCCTCGACCGTCCCGACCTGCTGCCGCTGCTGGCGGGGCAGCCGCTCGTGATCGCGGCCCGGGGCCGCGAGGAGCGCCTCGCCGAACTCCTCGACCTGCCCTTGGCGAGCGACGAGGTGGCCGGTGAGGTCTCCGCCGGCCGTGGGGGCGGCGCGGAACGGCCCGTCCCGGAGGCCGTCCGGGCCGTGCTGCCCGACGCACCGGACGTCTACCGTGCGCATGACCGTCTGATCGTGGACGGCACGGACGTGCAGTGGTGGGTGGGCGACGGTCACGTGCACGCCGACGGCCCCGCCGGGCTGGCGCGCGCGCTGGCCTGGGTCACCGGGGAGTGGGAGGCCAGGCTGCGCGCGGAGGCCGTCCTGCGGGATTTCGAGGCGCTGCCCGTCCTGCGGGCGGAAGGCGACCTGGACGACTAGAGGCGGCCGAGGGGGGCCGAGGGGGCCGAGGGGGCGCTACGAGTGTTCGGGCTCGCGGCGGGCGGCGGCGCGTTCGGCCTCCAGGCGTTCGCGGGCGGCCTGGAGGCGGGGGATGTACCAGGTGGCGAACAGGCCGATGCCGATGCCGGTGACGCACACCCAGATCCACCAGCCGTCCTCGGCGGGGAGGTCGGCGAGCAGCAGGACGGCGAGCGCGACCGCCCACGCGGCCGTGCCGACGGCGGCGATGCGGACGTCGTTGGTCTTCATCGGCGGCGGGTCGGGGCGGCGCTGGCGCGTCATGCCTCCAGGGTACGGTGCCCGGACCGGGCGGACGCCGGGCGCCTCCGGGCCCGGTCCCGGGCATGGCAGCATGGGCGACAGGAGACCGATGAGCATGTCCACAGAACACACCCCGGCCGCGCGGACGCCGGGGCTGGCCGAGGAGCTGCGCATCTCGATCGCGCGGCTGTCGCGGCGGCTGCGCACGCTGCGCCCGGAGGCGTCCGAGGGCGGCGCGGAGAGCCCGCTGCCGCTCACCCAGTTCGCCGCGCTGGCGGCGATCGAGCGGCACGGGTCGATGACGCCCCGCGAGCTGGCCGACCACGAGAAGGTGCAGCCGCCGTCGATGACCCGCGTGATCGGGCATCTGGAGGAGCGGGGGCTGGTGCTGCGCAGCCCGCATCCGACGGACGGGCGGCAGGTCGTGCTGCAGGCGACCGAGCGCGGGTGCGCGCTGCTGGCGGCCGAGCGGCGGCGCAAGGAGGCGTGGCTGTCGCGGTGCCTCGGCGAGCTGACCGAGGACGAGCGGGAGATCCTGCGCCGCGCGGCGCCGGTGATCGACAAGCTCAGCCGTTCCTGACCCCTGCCCGTCTCCTGACCCCTGCCCGTTCCCGGCCCCTGCGCGTTCCTGTTCCGGCCGCCTCGCAGGGCGTTTGCCGGAATGCTCATGCCCCGATTATCGTTAGCAAGGGTAATGAGTTCTGGTGACGAGGGACCCGACGAAACCGGGGGAGCGGCGCTCCGGAAGACCGCCGCTCCCGAGCCCGGCCGTGCCGACCCGCCCGACGCGGGGGACGCGGGCGACGCGGGCGGCGAACCCCGCGGCGGCATGTTCCGGTCGCTGCGCAACCGCAACTACCGGCTGTTCGCGACCGGGCAGGTCGTGTCCAACACCGGCACGTGGATGCAGCGCATCGCCCAGGACTGGCTGGTCCTCGAACTGACCCACAGCAGCGGCACCGCGCTCGGCATCACCACCGGCCTCCAGTTCCTGCCGCTGCTGCTGTTCGGCCTCTGGGGCGGCGTGATCGCCGACCGCTACCCCAAGCGCCGCGTGCTGATGATCACGCAGGTGTCGATGGGCGCGCTCGCGCTCGTCCTCGGCCTGCTGGCGATCTCCGGGACGGCGCAGGTGTGGCACGTGTACGTGCTCGCGTTCGGGCTCGGCATGGCCACGGTCGTCGACAACCCGACCCGGCAGGCCTTCGCCGTCGAGATGGTCGGGCGGCGCGACCTGCCGAACGCGATCGCGCTGAACAGCGCGATCTTCAACGGCGCCCGGCTCGTCGGCCCGGCCGTCGCCGGGGTGCTGATCACGGTGATCGGCACCGGCCCGGTGTTCCTCGTCAACGCCGCGTCCTACGGCGCCGTGCTGCTCGGCCTCCAGGCGATGCGGGCCGACGACCTGCACCCCGCGGAGCCGGTGAAGCGCGCGAAGGGCCAGCTCGTGGAGGGCCTCCGGTACGTGCGGGGCCGCCGCGACCTGGTGATCATCCTGGTGCTGGTCGGGTTCGTGGCGACCTTCGGGATGAACCTGCAGACGACGATCGCGCTCGTCGCCCGCGAGGTCTTCCGCACCGGCGCGTCCTCGTTCGGGCTCGCGACGAGCATGATGGCGCTCGGGGCGGTCACCGGGGCGCTGCTGTCGGCGCGGCGGGCGTCCCGACCCCGGCTGCGGCTGCTGCTCGGCGCGGCCCTGGTGTTCGGCGTCCTGGAGATCGTCACCGGCGTGATGCCGACCTACTGGTCGTTCCTGCTGATGCTGGTGCCCACCGGGATCGCGCTCATGACGTTCACGACGTCCGCGAACGCGACGATGCAGCTCAGCGTCGCCCCCGAGATGCGCGGCCGCGTCATGGGCCTGTACATGCTGGTGTTCCTCGGGACGAACCCGGTCGGCGCCCCGTTCATCGGGTGGGTCGCCGAGACGTTCGGGCCGCGCCTCAGCATCGTGCTCGGCGGGATCGTGTGCGCGACGGTGCCGCTCGTCGTCGCCGCGTTCGCGCGCCGCCGGCCGGGCGGAACACCGGACGGGACGGGCGACGGCGCCCGCGACCGGCCCCGGGACCGGTCACAAGGCGCCGTGACCGCGTGACAACGGGTGCCGTCTGCTGGAAAGCTGGTGAGGTGGCTCTCGGGACGTGCTCATGAGGCTCTTCGTGGCCCTCGTACCGCCGCCGGACATCCTGGACGAACTCGAGGAGGCCGTCCGGCCGCACCGCGACGACGTCCCCGAACTGAGATGGACGCGGCGCGAGCTGATTCATGTCACGCTCACGTTCCTCGGCGAGTTCGACGACCGGCGGCTCGAGCGGCTCCTGCCCCGTTTGGAACGTGCCGTGCAGCGGCACGAGCGGATGACGCTGTCGCTGGCGGGCGCGGGCGCGTTCCCCGGCAACGGCGCGCACGCCCGCGTCCTGTGGACGGGCCTGTTCGGCGACCGGCGCGCCCTCGCGCGGCTCGCGGCGTCCACCACGGCGGCGGGACGGCGCGCCGGGATGCCGCCCGACAAGCACCGCGGGTTCCGCCCCCACCTGACGCTCGCCCGGTCGCGGCGGCCCGTGGACGTCCGCCCGCTGGTGGAGTCGCTGTCGGCGTTCGCCGGGTCGCCGTGGACGGCCGACTCGGTGCGGCTCATGCGCAGCCGCCTGCCCGGCAAGGAGCACCCGGAGCTGACCTACGAGCCGCTGAAGACGTGGTCGCTGCGTCAGAGCTCCGGCGGCGGCGGGGCGGGACGGTCCGCGTCCGGCGGCCCCCACGGGACGCCGTAGCGCTCGCAGGCGCGGCGCAGCTCCGTCAGGTCGGGCGGGAACGCCACCTGCCGCAGCACCCGCCCGGACGGCCCCCACGCGACCAGCCGCGGCATCCGCGCCGACGACTCGTCCACGCCGACGCCGCCGATCCGGTCGCGGGCCAGCTCCCACTCCACGCGCCCGCGCCGGGTGACGGCCGCCAGGCCCGCCGCCGACACCCGCAGCTGCGACCGGTTCCGGTCGTAGAGCCAGTTGCCGACGAGCCCGACCAGCACCCCGGCGGGCACCGCCCAGCTCGCCACCAGGCTGAACCCGCCCAGCTCCGGGCCGATCCACACCGCGCCGAGCAGCGCCACCGCCTCGCACAGCGCGACGCTCATCGCGTACGTGCCGACGCGGGACCGGCGCGTCGCGTCGAGCGTCGTGCCGGGCGCGGCGGCCGGGCCGGGCGGGGCGTCCAGGCCGAGCGCGAGCGCGGGGACGGCCGGAACGTCCGCGGGGTCGGCGTCGGCGCGCTCGGACGGGCGCGCGTCCGGCCCGCCCTCCCGTGCGGCGCCCGGCGCCAGCGACGCGGGAGCCGGCTCGGCGTCCGGACCGGGGTCGGCGAGCGTCGACACGGCGGAGTGGAACGCGGCGCTCAGGTAGGCGTCGTACTCGGCGTCGTTGACCGGCAGGCCCTCCCGGCGCGCCGACTCGCGCAGGTCCGTCCGGGAGATCCGCAGCGCCGACAGCGGCGCGGCGAGCAGCTCGTCGCCGTCCGCGTCGTGCAGCCGCACCCACGCGTGCCCGGCGATCGTCAGCAGCTCGATCACCCCGAGGTGCTCGCCCGGCACCTGCATGACGACGTCCCCGGCGGCGTCCGCCCAGCCCAGCCCGCCGTCCGCGACGACGAGCCGGCCGCCGGGCACCCACGGGAAGACGTCCGGCACCCGGTCCAGGCCGTAGTGCGGGCGGCGCGGCGGGCGCGCCCCCGGCGTGATCACCCGGTAGCCGCGGTCGTCGAGGGCGTGCGCGAGCTGGAACCCGTCCAGCCCGTCGGCGGGCAGCCGCGCCAGCAGCTCCAGCCGGTGCCCGAACGCGAGCGCGGCCAGCTCGGCGCGCTGCGGCTCCCCGGACAGCGGATCCGCCCGCAGGCCCGGCCCGAGGACGATCGCGGCGATCTCCGCGGCCGGGACCTCCAGCGGCCCGCGCCCGCCCGGACGGGCCCGCACGAGCAGCCGCTCGGCCGAGATCGTCCACCGGACCTGCGCGGCCCACGCCAGCCGCCGGCGGGCCGCCAGCACCCCGCCGATCGCGGCGACCGCCCAGCAGGCCGCGGCGAGCCGCGCACCGAACGCGGCCGTCCCCTCCACCGCGATCCGGGCGATCATCACCGCGCCCAGCACCCCGGTCAGCGCGCCCAGCGCCGTGATCCGGCGGCGGCTCGGCAGCGGCGCGGGGGTGTCCAGCCGCACCTCGCCGGCGTGCCGGGGCAGGTGCTCGCCGGGCTCGTGCGCGGCGGCCAGCAGCGCCGCCTCCTGGTCCAGCAGCCGCTTCTCCGCGGCGTGGTCGCGCGGCAGCGCCCCGACGCTCGCGGGCCCGTCGTCCAGCCCGGGAACGCGCAGCGCCTCCTCGACGGCCGGGTCGAGCAGGTCGCCCGCCTCCCCGTCCAGCAGGTGCAGCGGGATGCCGAGCCGCCGCGCCGTGACGAACAGCGCGATCGTCTCCAGGCCCAGCGAGACGGTCGGGCCCACCGCCGTCCGCCCGAACCGGTGGAAGACGGTCAGCACGCCGTCGCCGGTGGTGACGGCCAGCGCGTCGATGCGGTCGCGCTCGTAGCGGGTGAGGGTGAGGCCGCCGGGGCCGATGCGCTCCAGGCCGTCCGCCGACAGCCGCCAGTACGGGCGCGGACGCCGCCGCCGCGCCTCCGGCAGCGCCCCCAGCAGCCACGGGACGGCGCCCACGACGACGATCAGGGCCGCCCACAGCCACACCGGGCGGATCGGCAGCAGCGCCAGCGCCGCGGCCGCGACGGTGAACGGCACGGCGGCCACCGGACGCCACCGGCCGCCGGGGCCCGCCAGACCCACCAGCTCATGCTCCACAGCGCTCACGCTCCACCGCGCTCACAGTCCACCGCGCTCACAGGTCCACCCTCACCGCGTCCACAGCGCACCGGCCCGCTTCAACGGGCCGCTTCCACAGGCCCGCTTCCACGGGCCGCGTCCGCGGACCCGCTTCCACAGGGCGCATCCTCACACGTGCCGCCACGGGATCGTGGCCTCCTTCCGCGATCCGATCCCCCCGCCGGAACGAACATGCCGCGCGCGGGACAGGTCCGGCCGGTCACGTGCGTCCCCTCCGGCTCCGCCACCACCCGTACCCCAGCGTTCCCGCGATCGCGAGGGCGAGGAACAGGCCCAACCGGGGGCCGGACGCGTCGCGCCGCCCGTCCTCGTCCGCGACCTTCTCGGCGCCTTGCCCTTCTTGCTGTGTATTGCCCGATCCGTCGTCCGGTGTGCGCTCCGGGGCGGGGAGGGCCTCCTCCGGCAGCGGCACCCGGTGCACCGGCTGGTCCGCGCCCTCCGACGACACCAGCACGCTCCGGCCGTCCGCCGTGTACGTGATCGCCTCGCCCTGCTCCTGCCGGGGGATCGGCACCGACCCGATCCGCTCGCCCGGACGGCCGTCCGCCCCGACCTCGTACACGGTCGCGCCGAAGTACGTGCGGATCACGCACGTCCGGCCGTCCGGGGAGAACGCCGCACCGGTCGCGATCGCGGGCGCGTCCGCGACCTTCCGCAGCGTGTTGTAGCCGGACGTGCGCAGGTTCGCGGGGGCCTCGTACACCTTGCCGCCGAACAGCTTGCTGACGACGTACACCCGGTTCGTCCTCGGGTTGATCATCATCGCCTCGGCGTTGCGCGGGCCGTCCTCGTAGCGGAGCCTGAACTCGGTCGCGGTCAGCGTCCGGCTGCGCAGGGTCCGCGGCTCGGGCACCCGGTAGAGCGTCACGTGCGGCCAGGCGCCGCCGAGGTTGTCGCCGATGTCCGCCACGAAGATCGCCGGACGGCCCCGCTCGTCCTCGCCGACCGCCATGGCCTCCCAGTCGCGGGCCCGCGCGCCGCCGATCGTGAGGACGGCCCGGGTCCGCCCGTCCGGGCCGAGCGCGAAGATCTGCGGGACGCCGCCGGAGTCGTTGTGCGTGTAGACCACGCCGTCGTGCCGGGCGCTGACCGCCAGCCCGCTGGACTCGGTGATGCGCGGATCGCCGATCCGGAATGCGACCTCGTCCTCGTCGGCGGCCGCCGCCGGGGCGAACACCGCGCCGCCGATGACGGCGCCCGCCGCGACGAGCGACGCGCGGCGCCGGAGGCGCGGCGGACGGGACGGGCGGGCCGGGCGGGCCGGACGAAACGGGTGCGGTGGCATGTCTCGATCATCCCTGTTCCGCACGGGACCCGCGCCGCGCGCCCGCGGCCCGCCGGGGGCCGTCGCGGGGTCCGATCCGGGGGACCGGCTCGGGCCGCTCAATTCAGCAGCGCACCGATGACCACGGCCAGGACGAGCGCGGTCAGCACGGTGGGGAGCAGCCATTGGGGCGCGCGGTTCACGCGTCCGAGCTTATTCGGCCGGGCGCCCGCCTCGAACCGGCCGCCGATAGATCTGCGTCTCATCCGCCCCGCCGCCCGTCCGGGACGGGCGGCGGGGGCGGGACCCGGGCGGGCCGGGGCGGCTAGAGCCGCTCGACGACGAAGTCGATGCAGGCCGTCAGCGCCTCGACGTCCGCCGGGTCGATCGCCGGGAACATGCCGATGCGCAGCTGGTTGCGGCCGAGCTTGCGGTACGGCTCGGTGTCGACGATCCCGTTCGCCCGCAGGACCTTCGCGACGGCCGCGGCGTCCACGGCGTCGTCGAAGTCGATCGTCCCGACGACGCGCGACCGCTGCGCCGGGTCGATCACGAACGGCGTCGTGTAGGACGTCTTCTCCGCCCACGTGTACAGCCGCTGCGACGAGTCGGCCGTGCGGGACGTCGTCCACTCCAGGCCGCCGTTCTCGTTCATCCACTCGATCTGCTCGGCGAACAGCAGCAGCGTGGCGACGGCCGGGGTGTTGTACGTCTGGTCCTTGGCGGAGTTGTCCACGACCGTCTTCAGGTTGAAGAACTCGGGGACGTACCGGTCGGACTGGGCGATCTCCTCGATCCGGGCCAGCGCCGCCGGGGAGGCCAGGCCGACCCACAGTCCGCCGTCGGACGCGAAGGACTTCTGCGGCGCGAAGTAGTACACGTCGGTCTCGGCGACGTCCACCGGCAGGCCGCCCGCGCCCGACGTCGCGTCCACGAGCACCAGCGCCTCGGAGGCCGTGGTGCCCGCCGGGCGGCGGATCGGCATCGCGACGCCCGTGGACGTCTCGTTGTGGGTGAGCGCGTAGACGTCCACGCCCTCCTCGGCGGCGGGCTCGGGGTGCGAGCCCGGCTGCGCGGAGATGACCGTGGGCTCGCCCAGCCAAGGCGCGCCCGTGGTGACCTTCGCGAACTTGCTGGAGAACTCCCCGAACGTCAGGTGCTGCGACCGCTGCCGGACGAGGCCGAACGCGGCGGCGTCCCAGAACGCGGTCGTGCCGCCGTTGCTGAGCAGCACCTCGTATCCGTCGGGGAGGGAGAACAGCTGCGCCAGGCCCTCGCGGACCCGGCCGACCAGCGACTTCACCGGCTTCTGCCGGTGCGAGGTCCCCAGGTAGGTCGAGCCGGACCCGGCGAGCGCCGCGAGCTGCTCGGGACGGACCTTGGACGGGCCGCACCCGAACCGGCCGTCGGACGGCTTGATGTCGGCGGGAATGTCAATGGCTGGATTCGCGCTGTCGCTCACCCGCAGAAGGCTACTTCACCTGCATGGGCCCGCGCCGGAGGACCCTCGCGATGACGACGACGAACGCGATCCCGCACACCGCGGCGAGCACGCCCGGCGGGAACAGCCAGTCGTCGCCGCGCGCGTGCGCCTGCACCGCCGTCCGTCCCGAGTCGAACGTCATGAACGCCAGCAGGGCGGCGACCAGCATCGAGGCGATCCGGCCGGACGCGGCGTCCACGCGGCGCCGCCGCTCCTCCCGTTCGGCCTCGTACCGGCGCAGCGCCGCCCGCCGCTCCTTGGGCGAGCCGAAGTCGTAGGACGCGCCGAGACCCGTGGTCGCGGTGCCCGGCCCCCCGGGCGCCGCGGGTCCGATGTCGCCTTCGAGCGGCTCGTCCTGGTGAAGCGGTCGCTTGTCCGTCACGTGCACATGATGCCAAGCGCACGCGGTTCCCGACAGTTGGCCGCACCTGGAAAGTTCGATCGCCCGCCGGTCCGCGCCCGTCCAATGATGCGGGAGGGCGACGGGCCGTGACGAAGGAGCGGCCGCCGCCGGCCGCGTGCGCGGCGTGGAGGCCGCGCCGGATCGGCGCACAACCCCCCGCGGGGCTCTTGCTCGGGCTACGATCTGCTCGCCGGGAAC
This sequence comes from Actinomadura sediminis, assembly GCF_042675525.1. Lineage (NCBI taxonomy): Bacteria > Bacillati > Actinomycetota > Actinomycetes > Streptosporangiales > Thermomonosporaceae > Actinomadura > Actinomadura sediminis. Next base: position 48,679 of record NZ_JBHTJA010000029.1, on the reverse strand, counting down.
CGTCCCGGACCGGACGGCGTGACCGAGGTCCCGCGGGGCCGCGGGAAGCCCGTCGCGAAGGGGCAGGGAGGGCACGGTGCCCGCCGGTGGCGGACAGGCAGGGCCCGGGAACGGGCAAGGCCCCCGGCGGACCGGGGGCCTCAGCGCGTGTGCGGGGGTGCGATCGGCCGTGTCAGCCGTTGCGCTTGAGGACCTCCGCTGCGCCCGCCACCGACTCGATCGAGCGGGTGCCGGGACCGACGTACTTCGCGCTCGGCCGGACGAGACGGCCGGTGCGCTTCTGCTCGAGGATGTGCGCCGCCCAGCCGGCGGTGCGGCCGCACGTGAACATGGCGGGCATCATCGCCGTCGGGACCTCGGCGAAGTCCAGGATGACCGCGGCCCAGAACTCGACGTTCGTCTCGATCGGGCGGTCCGGGCGGCGCTCGCGCAGCTCGGCGAGGGCCGCGTCCTCCAGCGCCTTCGCGGCCTCGAAGCGGGGGGCGTCCAGTTCCCTGGCGGTGCGCCGCAGCACGCGGGCCCGCGGGTCCTCGGCGCGGTAGACGCGGTGGCCGAAGCCCATCAGCCGCTCGCCGGAGTCGAGGATGTCGGTGACGACCTTGCGGGCGTCGCCGAGCTGCTCGACCTTCTCGATCATCGGCAGGACGCGGGCGGGGGCGCCGCCGTGCAGCGGGCCGGACATCGCGCCGATCGCGCCGGAGATGCTCGCCGCGACGTCCGCGCCGGTGGAGGCGATGACGCGGGCGGTGAACGTCGAGGCGTTCATGCCGTGCTCGGCGGCCGAGACCCAGTAGGCGTCGATGGCGGCGACGTGCTTGGGGTCGGGCTCGCCGCGCCAGCGGACCATGAACCGCTCGGTGATCGTCTCGGCCTCGTCGATCCGCGCCTGCGGGACCATCGGGACGCCGACGCCGCGCGCGGACTGCGCCACGAACGACAGGGCCGTCACCGACACGCGGGCGAGGTCGGCGCGGGCCTCCTCGTCGGAGATGTCGAGCAGCGGGCGCATCCCGTACGCGGGGGCGAGGGTCGGGAGCGCGCTCTGCACGTCGACGCGGACGTCGCCGGACGTGACCGGCAGGAGGTGGGGGTCGGCGGGCGCCAGGCCCGGGTCGAAGCTGTCGTCGACCAGCAGGCCCCAGGCGTCGCCGAAGGAGACGCGGCCGACGAGATCCTCGATGTCCACGCCCCGGTACCGGAGGGCGCCGCCCTCCTTGTCCGGTTCGGCGATCTCCGTCTCGAAGGCAACGACCCCCTCGAGACCAGGTTTGAAGTCGGACATGTCCGTCCTGCCTTTCGTCCCCAGAGCTGATAAGGCGGTGCCGTGCCATTGAACCCTGTCCGCCTTACTGACCAGTACCCAGGGGGCATGTGAGATGCACAAACCCCTGGTGGGAGGCTCGGACGCTGTGGATCCCGCAACGCCCGACCCCGCACGGCTCCGCAGATCCTACGAGGGAGGCGATTTGTCCGAGTCGGCGCTCCCCGCCGATCCGCTCGCGCTGTTCGCCGCCTGGTTCGCCGAAGTGCACGACTCCGGGCTGCCCGAACCGAACGCGATGGTGCTCGCCACGGCGTCCGCCGACGCGGTGCCGAGCGCCCGCACCGTCCTGCTCAAGGGATACGGGCCCCACGGCTTCCGGTTCTTCACGAACCTGACCTCCGACAAGGCCCGCGACCTCGCCGGGAACCCGCGCGGCGCGCTCGTCTTCCCCTGGCACGCCCTGCACCGCCAGGTCCGCGTCACGGGCCCGGTCGTCCCGCTGACGCGCGAGGAGTCGGGCGCCTACTTCCGGACGCGCCCCTACGGTTCGCGCATCGGCGCGTGGGCGAGCGAGCACCAGTCCGGCGTCATCGACGGGCGCGACGAACTCGAGCGCCGGTTCGCCGACCTGGCCGCCCGGTGGCCGGAACCGGACGCCGCCTCCGCCGCGGACGACTCCGACGCCGTCCCGCTCCCCGACTTCTGGGGCGGGTACCGGCTCGTCCCCTCCGCGATCGAGTTCTGGCAGGGGCGGCGCGACCGCCTCCACGACCGGATCAAGTACCGCCGCGACCTCTCTCCACAGGCTGTGGACGATCCGGGCGCCGCCGGCCCCTGGACGATCGTGAGGCTGTCCCCGTGACCGCGCCGCGCCCGCGGGCTGCGGACCCGTCCGGGCGGGAAGCCCGGCACCGGACCGGTGCGACGGGCAGGGCATCCTGTCCCCGTGACATCGGAACAGCAGCCAACCCCCGCCGACACTCCTGACACCCCCGAGGAACCCGAGGAACCCGAACCATCCGGCGCCGCTCCGGGCAAGGGACGTCCGCCCGGACGGCGCCGCGGCGCGCTGCGGCGCATCGCGATCGACACGCGGCCGCTCAACCACCCCGCCTACCGGCGGCTGTGGCTCGGGCAGGGCGTGTCGTTCATCGGCTTCCAGGTGACCTCCGTGGCCGTCCCGGTCCAGGTGTACGACATGACCGGATCGTCGTTCTGGGTGGGCGCGCTCGGGTTCGTCAACCTCGTGCCGCTGATCGTGTTCGGGCTGTGGGGCGGCGCCGTCGCCGACCACATGGACCGCCGGAAGCTGCTGTTCGTCTCGTCCTGCGTGATGTGGGGCGCGACGCTGCTGCTGCTCCTGCAGGCGCTGCTCGGGCTGGACAGCCTCTGGCTGATCATGGCGGTGGTCGCCGTGCAGGCCATGGGCTTCGCCGTGGCGTCGCCGACCCGCAGCGCGATCATCCCCCGGCTCATCGACGAGCCGCTCATCCCGGCCGCCAACACCCTGAACTTCACCGTGATGATGGGGGCCGGGTTCGCCGGGCCGCTGCTCGCCGGGGTGCTGCTGGCGACCTGGAACTACGCGGCGGCGTACGCGCTGGACGCCGTGCTGTTCACGCTCGTCCTGTACGCGGCGCTGCGGCTGCCCGCCATCCCCCCGCTCGGCGACGTCACCGGCGCCCCCGGGCTCCGGTCGGTGATCGACGGGCTGCGCTTCCTCGCCACGCAGCCGGTGCTGCTGATGTCGTTCGTCGTCGACATCATCGCGATGGGCATCGCGATGCCGCGCGCGCTGTTCCCCGAGGTCGCCGACGCGCGGTTCGGCGGGGAGGGCGCGGTCGGCTGGCTGTTCGCCGCGATCGCGCTCGGCGCCGTCGCGGGCGGGCTGTTCTCCGGCTGGGTCGGACGGGTGCGGCGGCAGGGCGTCGCGCTCGTCGCGGCGATCGCGGTCTGGGGCCTCGCGGTCGCCGCGGCCGGGCTCGCGCACTCGCTGTGGCTGGCGGTCGTGCTGCTCGCGCTCGGCGGCTTCGCGGACCTGATCTCGTCGGTGTTCCGGCAGACGATCCTGCAGACCTACGCCCCGGACCACATGCGCGGGCGGTTGCAGGGCGTGTTCACGGTGGTGGTCGCGGGCGGCCCCCGGCTCGGGGACGTGCGGGCCGGAGCGGTCGCGAGCGTCGCGGGGGCGGGCGCGTCCTGGGTCGGCGGCGGGATCGCGTGCGCGATCCTGGTCGTCGTGGTGGGGCTCGCGGTCCCGGCGCTGCTGCGCTACGACGCCCGCACCACCGAGCCCGTCCGGTAGCCGGGCCGGGCCCGCCGGCCGAGCGCGCCCGCCGGCCGAGTGCGCCGGTCAGCCGAGCGCGCCGGCGACGATCCTGAGGTCGTCCAGGAGGCCCGCGTAGACGGCGTCGCGGTCCTCGGCGCGCAGGACGGCCGACGGGTGGATCGTCGCGAGGAGCCGCGTGTCCGCCTCGCCGGGCGGCTCGTCCCCGAGCTCCCTCGCGGCGGCGGGGGTGCCGATCGTCTCCAGGTCGGGCAGCGGCATGAGACGTCCCCGCTGCTTCGTGACGCGGAACGACGAGCCGAGGAGCGCCTTGCCCGCCGTGGCGCCCAGCGAGACGACGACGTCCGGTTCGAGGATCCGCAGCTCCGCCAGCAGCCAGGGGCGGCAGGCCCGCATCTCGCCCGCGTTCGGCGGCTGGTGGATCCGGCGCTTGCCGCCCGTCTGCTTGAACTTGAAGTGCTTCACGGCGTTGGTGACGTAGACGTCCCCGCGCTCGATCCCGGCCTCCTCGAGCGCCCGGTCGAGGACGCGTCCGGCCGGGCCGACGAACGGGGCGCCCCGCCGGTCCTCCTGATCGCCCGGCTGCTCCCCGACGAGGACGACGCGTCCGTTCGGCCCGCCCTCGCCGAACACCGTCTGGGTGGCGTCGCGGTAGAGGTCGCACCCCCGGCAGCCGGCCGCCGCGGCGCGGAGGGCGTGCAGGTCGGAGCGGTCCCGCGGGTCGTCCGGAAGGAACATTTCGGCGTCGCGGGAAGTTCTTGCGTTCATCTTGCGTTTCCCCGTACCCGCTCTCACGGGGTTATTCGCTCGCCCGCCGCCCAGGCCGTCGAGCAAGTAGACTCATTCCCATAAGACTGGAGGGAGCTGTGACCTCACACGGCCTGATCGATACCACGGAGATGTACCTCCGGACGGTGTTCGAACTCGAAGAAGAGGGGATCATTCCCCTCCGCGCGCGCATCGCCGAGCGGCTCTCCCAGAGCGGCCCGACGGTGAGCCAGACGGTCGCGCGCATGGAGCGGGACGGGCTCCTGCGGGTCGAGGGGGATCGGCACCTCGAACTGACCGACAGCGGCCGCGGCCTCGCCACCCGCGTGATGCGCAAGCACCGGCTCGCCGAGTGCCTGCTGGTCAACGTCATCGGCCTGCCCTGGGAAGACGTCCACATCGAGGCGTGCCGCTGGGAGCACGTCATGTCCGAGGACGTCGAACGCCGGCTCGTCGCGCTGCTGGACAACCCGACCACCTGCCCGCACGGCAACCCGATCCCCGGCCTGGACGAACTGGGCGGCGGGCGCGTCGCCGAGCAGTCCCCGCCGCTGTCGGTGATGACCGCCGTCGCCAGCCCGGCCGGCTCGGGCGCCGTCATCCAGCGCATCAGCGAGCAGGTGCAGGGCGACAGCGACCTGATGCTTAGACTCAAGCAGATCGGGATACAACCGGGACGAGAGGTGACTCTTCGGGCGACCGATGACGGGGTGCGGGTGACCTGTGACGACGAGGCCGACGGTCCTGAGACGGAACTGCCGCGCGACATCGCCGAGCACGTGTTCGTCAGCCGCGTCTGAGCGCCCCCGGGTGCCCCCGCCGCAGGTTTATACCGAAGATCTCCTTACCATCGCGCCTTTCGGGCGTATCCCGGCGGTCGTTTCGTCGTTCAATACGACGGGAGAGGTACGCGCGGCATCCGCGCCGCGACGCCCGGTGATCATCTCCGGGCGGCGGCGCGGCACGGGCGGGCGAGGAACGCAACTGATCGGGATGGGGAGATGAAGCGTTGGGGGGAAGCGCCCATCGAGGCGCACCTGCCGCCCGAGACCGTCCTCAACCAGATGGAGATGGCGGTCATCGTCTGCGACCGGTTCTCCAACGTCATCTACGGGAACGCGTTCGCGCGCCAGCTCTTCGGCTTCGGCGGCGACGAGATCATCGGGCATTCGGTGCTGTCCCTCGGCATCGCCGAGGAAGACCACGAGCAGGCCACCGAACTGGCCAAGCACGTCCTCAAGGGCGGCGTGTGGGAGGGCACCTTCTGCAACCTGCGGGCCGACGGCACCACCGTCTACACCCGCGCCCACGCCGTCCCGCTGCGCCACCCGTCCGGCGCCGTGGACGGCGTCGTCATCTTCGCCCGCGAGGCGCTGCGCTCCAACCAGCGCGAGCAGGACCGCTACGGCCTCCTCGAACGCATCGGCGAGCGGCTCGCCGGGTCCCTCGAACTCGAGACGACCCTGCGCCGCGTCGCCGACACGCTCGTCCCGCAGTTCGCCGACCACTGCTTCATCGACCTGTACAGCGGCGACCGCCTCTACCGGCGGGTGTCCCGGCACGCCGGCGGCTGGGAGCCGCCCCCCGGCACGTGGGCCGAGGTCGGCGAGCCCGTCTCCTACCCCCCGGGCCACTTCAGCGCCAAGGCGATGAGCCGCCGCGACGCCGTCCTCGTCGAGGACATGATCCAGCACCGGTTCGCCGCGCCGTCCGAGTCGTCCAAGCGGCTCGGCGACGCGATGGGCATAACCTCCGTGATCTCCGCGCCGCTGCTCGTCCGCGGCGAGCTGCTCGGCGTGATGAGCCTCGCGCTGTCGAACCTGTCGAAGCGTCCCGACCCGCACTACGACGGCTTCGACCGCGACCTGCTCGGCGCCATCGCCGGACGCGTCGCCCTCGCCGTCGACAACGCGATGCTGTTCGAAGAGGAACGCGAGACCGCCCTCGCGTTCCAGAAGCACCTCCTCCCCGGCGACCGCCCCCCGCACCTCGACGGCCTGCAGGTCGCGTGGCGGTACGAGCCCGCCCGCCCGATCGAGGCCCACGGGCACGGCATCCAGACGCAGGTCGGCGGCGACTGGTACGACGTCATCCCGCTGTCCGCCGGACGCGTCGGCCTCGTCATCGGCGACGTCGAGGGCCGCGGCGCCCGCGCCGCCGCCGTCATGGGGCAGCTCCGCGCCGCGCTGCGCGCCTTCGCCCAGGACGACAAGCCGCCCGCCGACATCCTGCGCAAGCTCGACGAGTGGGTCCGCACCATGACCCGTCCCGAACGCATGCGCTCCGGCTGGAACAGCGACGACTCGGTCCGCCCGCCCCTCGTCTCCTGCACCTACTTCGTGTACGACGCCTGGTCGCGCGTCCTGGAGTTCGCCAACGCCGGGCACGACCCGCCACTGCTCATCGTGGACGGCCAGGTCAGCGAGCTGAACTTCGAGAGCGAGGGCGGCATGCTCGGCCTGCGCGCCCCCGGCATGGGCGGCGAGATCCTCTTCAACGAGGAGACCACCGAGCTCAAGCCCGGCTCCACGCTCGTCCTGTACACCGACGGGCTCATCGACCGGCGCCCCAAGGACGACGGCGAGTACTTCACCCGCGAGGAATGCCGCGCCCGCGTCCGCGCCGCCGTCGCCGACGTCGCCCGCGGCGGCGTCGAGACCATCGCGAACGCCGCCTACGACGCCGTCCCCGGCGACATCGACGACGACGTCGCCATCGTCGTCATCCGCACCGCCCCCGACGAGCTCGGCGTCGTCGAACGCACCTTCCCCGCCGAGCCGATCATGGTGTCCGAGGCCCGCCGCATGGCCGCCGACGCGTTCGCGTCCTGGGGCATGCACGACGAGCAGGCCGAACTCGCGTGCCTCCTCGTCTCCGAGGTCGTCACGAACGTCGTCCTGCACGCCACGACGACGCCCACGCCCCGCCGCGAGCCCGCGATCCCCGTTCCCATCGGCGGCGAGCCGCTCGGCGCGCCCGTCCAGTTCGACACCGACATGGTCGACGCGTTCGACGAGGACGACTGGAACCTCGGCGCCGAGCTCGGCCGCCGCGAACCCCCCACCAAGGAGTTCCGCCTCCGCCTGCGCCGCGGCGCCGAGGCCGTCTGGGTCGAGGTCTTCGACACCGACATGCGCCTCCCGCGCATCCGCAGCGCCGGCGAAACCGACGAGGGCGGCCGCGGCCTCTACCTCGTCGACCAGCTCGCCACCCGCTGGGGCGCCCGCCCCACCAGCGACGGCAAAGCCGTCTGGTTCGAGCTACGCCTGTAACCGCGCCCCGGCCCAGACCGCCGGACGGCCTCCTCTCAACGGACGCCGCGTGCGATCACCGCTGTGCCTCCTGCGCCGCCCTTTGTCTCCCGCCGGCGCTGATCGCTCCCGTGGCGGCGCCGCCGGGCGGTGGCGGGCCACCGTGCTCGTCCGCCCTTACCGGTAGGGGACGCGGACCCGGCGTCTTCGGTGGGTGCCTTGGACGGACGTGCTCGGCTGCGGAGAGCACCGTCAGAGGGGGCCGGCCAAGGGGTCGGAGGCTAGTTGCCAGAGGCGGGCGGCGACCGGGTGGCGCAGGGCGGGGTCGATGGCGCGTGCCAGTGCCGCCAGATGGTCGGGCGGGAGCAGAGTGCCTTGGCGGGTCGGGTCGCGGAGCCACATGCGGACGGGTGCGCCGCTCGCGGGTCGCACGACCAGTCGCGGTAGTGCGCCGCCGTACCACGTGGTCCATGCCGGCGAGGCGCTCTCCACGGTGACGGTGGACGCCGAGACGTCGTATCTCCGCCGGCCCGTGAGCACGCGGCGGACGAGCACGCGGCCGTCGAGCCAGTAGGCGTTGCGGTAGTGCTGGACGAGCATCAGCGCGATGAACGCGTCGAGGGCGAGGAGCGGGACGAGCAGGACGGCGCCGATGGTGTTGAGCTCCGAGGACGTGATGAACGTCCAGCAGAGCGCGCCCATCCCGAGGTTCACGATGGCGACCATCGGGAGCAGGCAGCCCAGCAAGGCGGCCCACGTCGACGTCGGGGGGCCGGTGCCCAGTCGGATCACGCGTTCTCCTTCGGCGGCGGGAGAAGGCAACCTGCCGGATGTGTCGGCCTTGCGGGGATCTTTCTAACAGAGCACGTGGGCCCAGGTTTGGGTGAACCACAGCTCGCCGCCGATGATGCGGGGTTTGGCGCCGGTGGCGGGGCCGCCGTCGACCTCGTCGAGGAGTTCCTCGCGGACGCGGTCGGCGGCGTCGGGGTCGGGGGCGTCGGCCAGCCAGGGCTCGGCGGGACGTTCGACGGTGAAGACGTCGAGGCGGCGGATGGTGGCGCCGGCGGCGGTGACCATGTCGGTGAGGCTTCCGATGGTGGGGATGCCCGGGTGGTCGGGGTCGCGGAGGCGTTCGATGCGGTCGCGGGACGTCCCGGCGAGGTTCCCGCGGACGAGGTCGGCGAGGACGAGCCGTCCGCCGGGGCGCCGGACGCGGAGGAGTTCGCGCAGGACGTCGTGGGGCGCGCCGGGCGCGTAGAGGGCGAACCGCGCGGTGACGAGGGTGAACGAGCCGTCCGGGTAGGGGAGGGCGGTCGCGTCGGCGCGGACGGTCTCGTGGACGGCTTCGTCGGCGCGGGGGCTCGGGGCGTCCGGGGCGGGGAGGGAGTCGCCGGGCATGCGGATCGGCCCGGTGCGGAACGCGCGGCCGTCGCGGGCGGCGTCCACGGCGGTGAGGCGGCGGACGCGGGGCGCGAGCACGGCGGGCAGCGGTCCGCGGCCCCGCGCGACGTCCAGGCAGACGTCGCCCGGCTGCGGATCCACGAAGTCCAGCAGCCGTTTGAGGTGCGGGGCGATCTCGGGGACGACGGTCGCCGGATGCGGCACTGCGGGTCTCCCTCGGTCCGGCCATGCCGCACGGGGTACCGGTCACGGCGCACGCCCGTGACCGGCGGTGCGGCCGGTTTCGTCAGGTATGACTCGCCGCCCGGCCGGTAAGTTCGGGCGCCGGGGAAATAATCTGCGCGGGGCCGCCGCGCGTCAGTCCGCGAGCTGGTTCCCGTAGAGGGTGAGGGCCACCAGGACGAACACGGTGATCACCGCGATCCGGGTGGGCATGGGCAGGCGCATCTTCACCGCCGCCCAGCGGATCGCGAACGAGACGAGCAGGGCAGTCACGACGAGGGCCAGGATGCCTTCCATGATCACCTTCCGGGGGAGGGCCGCCCCCTCAACGATAGAGGTGTAAGGAAGGGGTTACCCGCGGGTCGGTGCGGGGCGGCGGGCCGCTACTCTCCCGGTTGTGGCAGATGCGAACGAAGTTGACGAGCGGGACAAGATCGACGAGCTGATGGTGCAGGTGGCGCGGGGGCGGGTGGCGCTGGGCGTCGCCGCGTTCGCCGCACCGGCGCTGACCGTCCGGCTGATCGGGATGGGGCGGGGCGCGGACGGCGGCCGCGACGTCGTCACGCGGATGTTCGCCGCGCGGGAGATCGCCCTGGGGGCCGGTTACCTGCTGAGCGGGGAGGAGGGCCGGAAGCTGTGGGCGCGGCTCGGGCTCGGGGTGGACTCCCTCGATGTGGTGACGGGGCTGCGGGCCCGCAAGCGGGTGCCGCTGTGGGCGGCCGCGGGCGCGCTGGGCGTGGCCGGGAGCGCGGCGGCGCTGGGCGCGGCGAAGGTCGGGCGGGACGTGCTGCGGTGACGTGATCTCGCCGGGCTCGTGGGTAGGCCCCTGGCGTCACGAACGGGCAGGGGGGCGCGGGCATGACGGCGACGGCGGCGCGGGACGAGCGGGCCATGCCGGCGGGCAGGGAGCTGTACGCGATTCTGGGCGCGCTCATGCTCGCGCTGCTGCTGGCGGCCCTCGACCAGACGATCGTGTCGACCGCGCTGCCGACGATCGTCAGCGACCTCGGGGGGCTGAACCACCTGTCGTGGGTGGTGACGGCGTACCTGCTGGCGGCGACGGCGTCCACGCCGCTGTGGGGCAAGCTCGGCGACCAGTACGGGCGCAAGCGGCTGTTCCAGACGTCGATCGTGATCTTCCTGGTCGGGTCGGCGCTGTGCGGGATCGCGCAGGGGATGACCGAGCTGATCCTGTTCCGGGCGGTGCAGGGGCTCGGCGGCGGCGGGCTGATGGTGCTGGCCATCGCGATCGTCGGGGAGGTCGTGGCGCCCCGCGACCGCGGGCGGTACCAGGGGCTGTTCGGCGCGGTGTTCGGGGTGTCGAGCGTGTGCGGGCCGCTGCTCGGCGGTTGGTTCGTCGACAACCTGTCGTGGCGGTGGGTGTTCTACATCAACCTGCCGATCGGCATCGTGGCGCTCGTGGTGGTCGCGGCGGTCCTGCGCGCGAGCGGGGGGCGGGAACGGCACCGGATCGACTATCTCGGGACGCTGCTGATCGTCGGGTGGGCGGTCGGCCTGGTGCTGGTGACGACCTGGGGCGGGACGAGCTACGACTGGGTGTCCCCGCAGATCATCGGGCTCGCCGGGGCGTCGGTGGTGCTGATCGTCGTCTGGGTGCTGGTGGAGCGGCGCGCGGCGGAGCCGATCATGCCGCCGAAGCTGCTGGCGCACCCGGTGTTCGCGATCGGGTCGGCGGTCGGGTTCGTGGTCGGGTTCGCGATGTTCGGCGCGCTGACGTTCCTGCCGATCTTCCTGCAGGTCGTGCACGGGGTGTCGCCGACGCTGTCGGGCGTCCACCTGCTGCCGATGATGCTCGGGATGCTGCTGACGTCGATCGGCTCCGGGCAGATCGTCAGCCGGACCGGCCGGTACAAGATCTTCCCGGTGATCGGCACGCCGATCATCGCGGTCGCGCTCTACCTGCTGTCGCGGATGGACGAGACGTCGTCGACGCTCGCGATGAGCCTGCGGTTCGCGCTGCTCGGGCTGGGGCTCGGGATGGTCCTGCAGATCCTCGTGATCGCCGTGCAGAACGCCGTCCCGTACGAGGACCTGGGCGCGGCGACGTCCGGTGTGACGTTCTTCCGGCAGATCGGCGGCTCGTTCGGCGTCGCGGTGTTCGGCGCGGTGTTCAGCAACACCCTCGCGGGCAACATCGACGCGGTCGCGCGCGATCTGCCGCCGGGCTTCGACCCGGGCGCGGTGCAGGGGGACCCGACGCTGCTCGAGCGGTTCCCGCCGCAGGTCAGGAACGAGGTGCTGCACGCGTACGCCGACTCCATCGACACCGTGTTCTTCTGGGCCGTGCCGGTGGCCGCCGTGGGGTTCCTGCTGGCGCTGTTCCTGCGGGAGACGCCGCTGCGCGAGACGTCCCGGACCCGCGACTACGGCGAGGGGTTCGGCGCGGCGCCGACCGTCCGGTCGTCCCGGCACGAGATGGAGCGGTGCCTGAGCGAGCTGATGCGCCGCGACCCGCGCGCCCGGGAGCTGTACACGGGCCTGGGCGCGCTCGCCGGGGTGGACCTCCCGGCGGGGAGCATGTGGGCGCTGTGCCGGATCGCCAAGGACGGGACGGTCCGCGGTGAGGACCTCGCGGAACGCGCGGGGGTGTCGGTGGAGGCCGGGCGGCCGTTCGTGGACCGGCTCGTCGGCGACGGGCTGGTGGAGCGCCGCGACGGCGCCCTGGTGATCACGGATTCGGGCCGGGCCGTCGCCGAACGGCTGTTCGCCGCGCGTCGCGAGGGGCTGGCCCGGCACGTGCACGGCTGGTCCCCGGAGGACCACCCCGAACTCGCGGACGTCCTGACGCGCCTCGCCCGCGCGTCCCTCGGCGACGACGCGGACGGGGAGACGATGCGCGGTGCGACCGCGGCGACCGGGTAACCCGTGTCACATGGCGTTGCGTCCCCGGCCCTGTAATCTCATACTGACTGACCGAATCACACTCGGTTTCGGGACGGAACCCAGACAGTTGGAGGCGTAGTGGCCGAGGCGTACATCGTCGGCGCGGTCCGTACCCCCGTCGGTACCAAGAAGGGCGCCCTCAAGGACGTGCACCCCGCCGACCTCGGGGCCCACGTGCTCAAGGAGCTCATCAACCGCACTGGGGCCGACCCATCCGCGGTGGAGGACAACATCATGGGCTGCGTCATGCAGGTCGGGCCGCAGGCGCTCGACGTCGCGCGCACCGCGTGGCTGTCGGCGGGCCTGCCGGAGAGCGTGCCGGGCGTGACGATCGACCGGCAGTGCGGGTCCTCGCAGCAGGCGATCCACTTCGCCGCCCAGGGCGTCCTGTCCGGCACGCAGGACCTGGTCGTCGCGTCCGGCGTCGAGCACATGGCGAAGGTGCCGATGGGCGCCAGCATCGTCCAGGGGCTGGACTTCCCCTACGGCGAGGGCTGGGCCGAGCGGTACGGCATGCAGGAGATCTCCCAGTTCCGCGGCGCCGAGCTGATGGCCGAGAAGTGGGGCTTCACCCGCGAGGACCTGGAGAAGTTCTCGCTGGAGAGCCACCGGCGCGCCGCGAAGGCGATCGAGGCCGGGTACTTCGACCGGGAGATCGCGCCCCTCGCCGGGCTCACGAAGGACGAGGGCGCCCGCCCCGACACCACGCTGGAGAAGATGGCGGGCCTGAAGACGCTGCGGGACGGCGGCCGCATCACCGCCGCGGTGTCCTCGCAGGTGTCCATCGGCGCGTCCGCCGTGATGATCGCGTCGGAGGAGGCCGTCAAGCGGCACAACCTCACCCCGCGCGCCCGCATCCACACCCTCGCGGTCACCGGCTCGGACCCGGTCTACATGCTGACCGGCCCGATCCCGGCGACCGAGAAGGCCCTCGACCGCGCCGGCCTCAAGATCGACGACATCGACGTCTTCGAGGTCAACGAGGCGTTCGCCCCGGTCCCGATGGCGTGGGCGCACGACACCGGCGCGTCCCTGGAGAAGACCAACCCCAACGGCGGCGCGATCGCCCTCGGTCACCCGCTGGGCGCCACCGGCGGCGTCCTGATGACCAAGCTGCTGCACGAGCTGGAGCGCACCGGCGGCCGCTACGGCCTGCAGACGATGTGCGAGGGCGGCGGCCAGGCCAACGCCACCATCATCGAGCGCCTCTGATCCCCGGATCGGTCGCGGGATCATGACGGGCGGGCTCTCTGCGGGGAGCCCGCCCGTCGCGTTCGGCAGGAGGGGTATGTACGAGACGGTGCTTTACACGGTCGATGAGCGGATCGCGCGGATCACACTGAACCGGCCGGACGCGCGGAACGCGCTCAGCGACCGGATGATCGACGAGCTGCTCGACGCGTTCGAGCGGGCGAGGAACGACGACGGCGTGCGCGTGATCGTCCTGACGGGGGCGGGGGAGCGGGCGTTCTGCGCGGGCGCGGACCTCGGCGGGCTCGGCGCGCAGCAGGCGGACGGACGGTCGGTGGCCGATCCCGCGGCGATCCGGGAGAGCGCCCCGTTCCGGCTGTTCACGGCGTTCCCGAAGCTCGGCAAGCCGGTCATCGCGCGGCTGGCGGGGCACGCGGTGGCGGGCGGGCTCGGGCTCGCGGCGGCGTGCGACCTGGTGGTCGCGGCGGACGACGTGAAGCTGGCGACGCCCGAGGTGAACGTGGGCCTCTGGCCGATGATGATCATGGCGATCATCAACCGGAACGTCGTCCCGAAGCAGGCGTTCAAGCTGTACTACACGGGCGCCCGCATCACCGCGGCGGAGGGCCGGGAGATCGGGCTGGTCACCGAGGTGGTGCCGCGGGACGAGCTGGACGCGCGGGTGGACGGGCTGGCGCGGACGATCGCGGCGAAGAGCCCGCTCGGGCTGCGCCGGGGCCGCGACGCGTTCTTCGCGATCGAGGGGCGCCCGCTGGAGGAGCAGGTGGAGCACCTGCTGGGCGAGCTCGTGGAGCTCGCGGGCAGCGAGGACGCCAGGGAGGGCGTCACGGCGTTCCTGGAGAACCGCGCCCCCGACTTCCGGGGGCGCTAGAGGGCGGGCAGGGTGATCGTCCGCTGGAGGCGGGCGGCGGTCGCCTGCATCCGGTCGGCGGAGCGCTCGATCCTGGGCAGCTTCGCCGGCCGGCAGGAGACGGCGAGGGCCGCGCGGACGGTACCGGTCGCGTCGGTGACCGGGACGGCGGCGCAGCCGGTGCCGAGCGCGTACTCCTCGCGGTCGATGGACAGGCCGGTGGACGAGCGCAGCGTGCGGAGCAGCCGGCGCGGTTCGGTGATCGTGTGCGGGGTGAGTTCGGCGAGCCGGCGCCGGGCGAGGTAGTCGCGGCGGCGGTCCTCGTCGAGCTGGGCGATCAGGCACTTGCCGAGCGCGGTCGCGTGCGGGGCCTCGTCGAAGCCCACCCAGACGTCGACGCGGGGCGTGCGGGGGCCGTCGACGATGTCGATGAGCCGGATCTCGTCGTCCACGTGCATGGCGAAGTACGCCGCGGCGCCGAGCTCGTCCCGGAGCGCGACGAGCGCGGGGCGGATGCGGGCGAGGAGCTGCTGGGCGCGGCTCTTGCCGTGCAGGCTCGAGACGCGCTCGCCGAGCACCCAGACGCCGTCCGACAGGCGCGTGGCGTAACCCTCGTGCGCGAGGGTGCGCAGCAGGTGGTACGTGGTGGCGAGGGGCAGCCCGGCCTCGCGGGCGAGCTGCTTGGCGGGCGCCCCGCCGGGGTGCGACGACACCGCCTCCATCAGATGCAGAGCACGCTGCACCGAGGCGATGAGTGTGGGTCTGCGCGGCTCGTCCATCACGCAAAGCGAACCCTGCCCGCCGATGCCGGTCAAGGGCTTTGCCGGGACCCGTCAAGGATCATCGCGCGCACCCCGCGCCGGGCCGCGGAGGGGAGTACTCCGGGCAGATCCGGGGAGTGACTCCGCAAGGGACGGACGCCGGGTTCGAGGAGCCGCCATGAGTCAGCCAGTTCGCACGCACGAGCACGTCGACGAGCGGACCGCGCGCAGGGTGGCGGAGGAGGCGCGGGAGACCGAATGGCGCCTGCCGAGCTTCGGCAAGCAGTTGTTCCTCGGCGACTTCCGGCTCGACCTGGTGCGCCCGCACCCGCGTCCCGGCGCGGACGAGCGGGCGCGGGGCGACGCGTTCCTGGCGAAGCTCACGGAGTTCTGCGCGACCGAGGTCGATCCGGCGCGGATCGAGCGGGAGGCCCGCATCCCGGACGAGACGCTGGCGGGCCTGCGCGACCTCGGGGCGTTCGGCATGAAGATCCCCGAGCGGTACGGCGGGCTGGGGCTCGGCCAGTTCCACTACGGGCGCGCGCTGATGATCGCGGGGTCGGTGAGCCCGGCGATCGGGGCGCTGCTGTCGGCGCACCAGTCGATCGGCGTCCCCCAGCCGGTGAAGATGTTCGGGACGGACGAGCAGAAGGACGCGTGGCTGCCGCGCTGCGCGACGCGGTTGACCGCGTTCCTGCTGACCGAGCCCGACGTGGGCTCCGATCCGGCGCGGCTGCGCGCGACGGCCGTCCCGGACGGGGACGACTACGTGCTCAACGGCGTGAAGCTGTGGACGACGAACGGCGTGGTGGCGGATCTCGTCGTGGTGATGGCGCGGGTCCCGAAGTCGGACGGCCATCGGGGCGGGATCTCGGCGTTCATCGTCGACATGGACACCCCGGGCATCACGGTCGAGAACCGGAACGCGTTCATGGGGCTGCGCGGCATCGAGAACGGGGTGACGCGCTTCCACGACGTGCGCGTCCCGAAGGCGAACATGATCGGCAAGGAGGGTGCGGGGCTGAGGATCGCGCTGGCGACCCTCAACACCGGGCGGCTGTCGCTGCCGGCGATGTGCGCGGCCAGCGGCAAATGGGCGGCGAAGATCGCCCGGGAGTGGTCGGCGGAGCGGGTGCAGTGGGGGCGCCCGGTCGGGCGGCACGAGGCGGTCGCCCGCAAGGTGGCGTTCATCGCCGCGACGGCGTACGCGATGGAGGCCGTCCACGACCTGTCGGCGCTGCTCGCCGACGACGAGCGGGGCGACATCCGGATCGAGGCGGCGCTGGCGAAGCTGTGGTCGTCGGAGATGGCGTGCAAGGTCGCCGACGAGCTGGTGCAGGTCCGCGGGGGCCGCGGCTACGAGACGGCCGAGTCGCTCGCGGCGCGCGGCGAGCGGGGCGTCCCGGCCGAGCAGCTGCTCCGCGACCTGCGGATCAACCGGATCTTCGAGGGGTCCAGCGAGATCATGCACCTGCTGATCGCGCGGGAGGCGGTGGACGCGCACCTGTCGGTGGCGGGCGACATCATCGATCCCGACGCGTCCGCGGCGGACAAGGCGCGGGCGGCCGCGCGGGCCGGCGGGTTCTACGCCCGCTGGCTGCCGACGCTCGTCACCGGCCCGGGGCGGCGGCCCGGCTCGTACGCGCGGTTCGGGCCGCTGGCGAAGCACCTGCGGTACGTGGAGCGCGCGTCCCGGAAGCTGGCCCGGTCGATCTTCTACGCGGCGGGCCGCTGGCAGGGCGGTCTCGAGCAGAAGCAGGGTTTCCTCGGCCGGATGGTCGACATCGGCGCCGAGCTGTACGCGATGAGCGCCGTCTGTGTGCGCGCGCACGCCGACGCGTCCGGCAAGGGCCCGCTGCAGGACGACGGTCAGGGGCCGGGCAAGTCGGCCATCCTGCTCGCGGACGCCTTCTGCCGGCAGTCCCGGGTGCGGGTGGAGGAGCTGTTCGACGGCCTGTGGCGCAACACGGACGCACTGGACGTGCGGCTCGCGCGCGCTGTGCTCGACGGCGCGTTCACGTGGGTCGAGGAAGGTGTGCTCGACCCGTCCATCCCGGGTCCGTGGATCGCCGCGTCCGAACCGGGCCCCAGTAGCGTGGACAGCGTTCACCGGCACGTTTAGCCACGGCCAGGGGCGGCCGGGCGCCCGCTTAGTACGCACGTAATACGCGTAGCCACGCGCAGTGTCGATACACTGACCGGAATTCGCGCCCGAGATCAGGCCCTCCCGTTGGGAGCAGGTCCAAGGATCCGGCGAAACGACAGCCGTTACGGCGAACGCACCCAGCGAGCGGGAAGAATGCAGCAACCTGGTCAGAAGAAGTCCATTGCCGGAACCCTCCTCAACCTGATCGGCAGCGGCCCGAAGCGGTCGCCCGCCGCGCCCCCGCCGTCGCGGGACGGCGACGTCGTCCAGCCCGCCGCCGGCGAGGGGGCGCTGGAGAACCACCTCGGCGGGGACGAGGCCCGCAACTACCGCAAGTACGAGTACGACACCGTCGCGCCGCACGTGGGCCGCTCCATGCTGGAGGTCGGGTCCGGGCTCGGGCACTTCTCCGAGCAGTTCGCGGGGCGGCTCGACTACCTCGTCGTCAGCGACAACGACCCCTACTGCGTGGGCGAGCTGCGCAAGCGCTACGAGGGCAACGACGACGTCGAGGTCATCGACCTGGCGCTGCCGGCCGACATCGACATCCGGCAGAAGGTCGACACCGTCGTGATGATGAACGTCCTGGAGCACATCAAGGACGACGTCCAGGCGCTGCGCGACCTCGCCGCCGTGACCCTGCCCGGCGGCCGGATCGTCATCTGGGTGCCCGGCTACATGCAGCTCTACGGCGACTTCGACCGCAAGGTCGGGCACGTCACCCGGTACACCCCGAAGACGCTGGAGAAGTCGGTGCGCGAGGCGGGGCTCGTCCCCGAGGTCCTCAAGCCGATCAACTTCCTCGGCGGCATCGCCTGGTGGTTCGCGGTGCGGCGCGGCGGCGCCGGCTACCCCGACCCCAGGCTCGTGAAGATCTACGACCGGACGGTCGTGCCGTTCACCCGCACGATCGAGCGGTTCGTCAAGCCGCCGTTCGGGCAGACGGTGCTCTGCGTGGCGCGCGTCCCCGAATAGCCCGCCGTCCCGGCGTCACCGTGCCGCGCCGGCCTCCCGGAACAGGGAGAGCCGGTGCGCGGTGGCGGCGGCCTCCCCGCGGCTGGCGACGCCGAGCTTGCCGAGGATGTTGGAGACGTGCACGCTGGCCGTCTTCGCGGAGATGAACAGCGCCTCGGCGATGTCGCGGTTGCTGCGCCCCTCGGCGACGAGCCGCAGCACCTCGAACTCGCGGGGCGTCAGACCGAGCGGCGCCGTCCCGGCCCGCTGCGGGCTCCGCGTGCGGCGCAGCAGGTCGGCGACCTGTCCCGCGAGCGTCTCGGCGCGCAGCCCGGCGGCGAGGTCCGCGGCCGTGCCCAGCCGGACGGACGCCGCGTCGTGGTCGCCCGCCGCCAGTGCGGCCTCGGCCGCCCGCATCAGCGCGGTCGCGTGCGCGAACGGGTCGCCGATCCGTTCCCACGCGGCGGCGACGCCGTCCCACGCGGCGCGGTCGAGGACGCCGCGGGCGCGGGCCAGCTCGGCCTCGAACGTCAGCCCGTGCGCCTGCTGGAGGCGGCCGAGGCGCGGCAGCCCCGCCGCGCGCTCCTCGATGCGCTTCAGGTCGCCGTCGGCGTCCGGGCCGATCTCGGCGCAGGCGGTGACGCCGAGCACCAGCGCCGGCCACGCGTACCGCGCGTCGTCCGGCAGGCCCGGCCGGTCCACCACCCCGAGGACGGCGTCCAGCGCGGCGGCCGGGTCGCCGTCGGCCAGCGCGAGCCGCGCCCGGAGCCGCTGGGTCGAGAAGTAGTCCTGCGTCTTCAGCCACGTGCTCTGCACGCTCGTGCCCTGGGCGGCGCGTTCCAGCCGTTCCCGCGCCGTCTCCGGTTCGCCGCGGAACAGGGCGATCTCTCCCGACATGACGAGCAGCGACGTGCGGGTCGTGACGGACGGCTCCTGCGCCATCGCCTGCTCCATCACGGTGAGCGCCTCGTCCCACCGGCCCAGGGAGACGAGCGGCTCCGCCTCGTTGATGCACAGGAACGTCCCGTCGGTGCGGGCGAGCCCGAAACGGCTGGCGGTCTCCTTGCCGAGCCGCGCGACCTCCGCGGCCTCCGCGTGCAGCCCGGCGCCCTCCAGGAAGTGCGACCGGATCACCGCGTGCCGCATCAGCGCGCCGTGGTCGCCGCTGCGGGCCGCGACCTGGGCGATCTCGTCGAGCAGCGAGCCGTCGGTGTAGTCGATGTCGGTGCAGAACAGCGTGCACAGCGCGTGCGACTCCGCGACCGGGTCGCCCAGCTCCCGCGCGATCGCGTACGACTCGGCCGCCGCGGCCCGCGCCTCGTCGATGTTCGTCGTGAAGCGGATGTAGGTCGCGAGCGTGGACAGGACGCGGGCGCGCAGCACGGTGCGCCGGTCGGCCGGCAGCGTCTCGGCGGCCTCCCGGACGTCCTCGATGAACCCGGAGCGGGCCATCTGGTACCGCATCCGGCCGCGCAGCGCGAGCAGCTCCGCCCGCCGCTCCCGGACGTCCGGGTCGTCCTCCGCGTCGCCGATCTCGCGCAGCGCCGCGGACGCCAGCTTGATGCCGCGCTCGTACTCGCCCGCCAGGTCGGCGGTACGCGCCGCCTTCTCGAGGACCCGCACCAGGTCGGCGCCGATGCGTTCGGGCGCGTCCGGGACCAGCTCCCACAGCTCCATCACGCGCGACAGCATCCCCAGGCACTCCGCGTACGCGAGCGCCTTGCGCGCGTACCCGGCCGCCCGCCACGACGCGACGAGCGCCCACACGGCGTTGTGCGCGGCCTTCCAGTGGTGGCTCAGCTCCACCCACAGCCGCCCGTCCGGCACCAGCGCGGGATCGTCCTCGAGCGCCTCCGCGTACCGGGTGTGCAGCCGCGTGTGCTCGCCGGGCAGCAGGTCGTCGTGGACGGCCTCGCGGATCAGCGCGTGCCGGAACGCGTAGCCGTCCCCGTCCACCACCAGGACGTTCGCCGCGACGGCCGGGCGCAGCGTGCGGGTCAGCGCGGCGTCGTCCAGCCCGGACACCGCGGCGAGCAGCGCGTGCTCGATGCGGGTGCCGCCGCCGCTGGCGTCCCGCAGCACCTCCTGCGTCTCCTCCGGCAGCCGCTGCACCCCGGCCAGCAGCAGGTCCCGCAGCGACTCGGGCAGCTCGGACGCCAGCGTGCCGTCGTCGTCGAGCAGCGCCTCGATGAACAGCGGATTGCCCTCGCTGCGCTCGACGATCCGCTCCACCAGTCCCGCGGGCGGCTCGTCGCCCAGCAGCGCCGTGACCAGCGCGGCGGTCTCCGCGCGGGTGAGCCGCGCGGGCTCCAGCCGGTGCACCCGGTCCGCGCGCTCCAGCCCCGCGAGCAGTGTCCGCAGCGGATGCCCCCGGTGCAGCTCGTCCGTCCGGTACGTCACCACGATGAGGACGGGCGCGGCGCCGAGGTTGCGGGTCAGGAAGGCCAGCAGGTCGCGGGTGGAACGGTCCGCCCAGTGGGCGTCCTCGATGACGAGCACGACCGGGCTCTGCTCGGCGAGCCGCTCCAGCAGCGTCAGCACCAGCTCGAACAGCCGCGCCCGCTCCTCGCCGGACGCCTCGTCCCGTTCGGGCTCGCCGAACTCGGGCAGCAGCCGGGCCAGCGCGCCGGTGTCGCCGCGCGGGACCAGCGCCGCGATCCCGTCGATGCCGATGTCGCGCACCAGCCCCCGCAGGACGGTCGTGAACGGCGCGAACGGCAGGCCGTCCGAGCCCAGCTCCAGGCACCCGCCGACCAGCACCCGCGCCCGGTCGCCCGCGCATGCGGCGAACTCCCGGATCAGCCGTGTCTTGCCGAGGCCCGCCTCCCCGCCGACGAGCACCGCCCCGGGCGCCGCGGCGAGCGCTTCCTCCAGCCGCCGCAGCTCGTCCGAACGCCCGACCAGGACCGGACTCATCGCGCGCGTGCTCACGCGTTCAAGGATGCCAAACACATCGGACGATCCCGCACGAATTTCACTTCGTGAGACGCCAGCCTTCGCCCCGATGCTCGTCCAGTTCCGGAACCTCGCCGCGCGACGGGCCGCCGTGGTTGGCCGTCCGCACCGGCCCGGCCCCGACCCCCCGTGCCCGGAAGTGCTCGTGCGCGAGCATCTCCGCGCGGGTGAGGACGGGCGCGACCGGCGCGCCCTCCGCCGACAGCCGCGCCACCGCCTCGTCCCGGGTGAGCCCCGCGACGGCGTCCGCGACCGCCCCGTCGAGCTCCTCCAGCCGCTCGAACCGCCGCGGGAACGGGACGTCCGCGTGCCGGTCCAGGCCGAGGGCCCGGCACGTCGCGGCCCACAGCCGGTCCTCGGAGACGACGCCGAGCGTGATCGTCCGTCCGTCCTTGGTGGGGTAGACGCCGTAGCCCGGGACGGGCGCGTCGGCCCCGGCCATGTCGGGCGACGTCTCGACCCAGTCGGCGAGGACGTCGGCCATCGCGAGATCGATCCGCTCGCCGATCCCGGTCTCCCGGGCCTTCAGCACGGCGGCGGTGATCGCGAACGCGGCCATCGTCGCGGCGGCCATGTCGGCGACGGCCAGGTCGGCGCCCGCCGACGTCGCGTCCCCGGGGAGGGCGCCCGCGTAGGCCCGGTAGTTGACGTCGTGTCCCGGTACGTCCGACAGCGGGCCCTCGGCGCCGTACCCGGAGATCGAGCAGTAGACGAGCGCGGGCGCGGCCTCCCGCAGCCGCGCGTACCCGACGCCGAGCCGGTCGGCGACGCCCGGCCGGAACCCCTCGGCGAACACCTCGGCGTCCGCTGCGAGCTCCAGGCACCGCGCGAGCCCGTCGGCGCTCTTCAGGTCGAGCTCGATGCTCCGTTTGTGCCGGTTCAGGACGTCGAAGTGGTCGCGGAACGCCCGCATCGGCTCGCCGCCCGGGGGCTCGACCTTGACGACGTCCGCGCCGAGCCGTCCGAGGAGCTGCGTCGCGTACGGCCCCGGCCGCCACATCGTCAGGTCCAGCACCCGCAACCCGTCCAGCAACCCCATGCCCGGCAGCATACGCAAGCGGACGCTTGTTCGGTATCAGAGCCGGCTGCGGACGAGCCGGGGCCAGCACGCGGGACGGCGCAGCCCGGCGAGCAGCACCGGGAGCGGGTCCGAGAACGACCGGCGTGCCCGGATCGTCCCGTCGGCGACGGTGAACCGGTCGCACACCGCGAACTCGACCGGCGCGCGGCCGAGCGTCGCGCGGCACAGCGACTCGATGTAGACGGTGTCGTCCCGGACCGCGTCCCGGACGACGGTGAGGCCCATGTCGGGGAAGAGCGCGAACAGCCGCCGGAACATGCCCTCGACCTCGGCGATGCCGTGGGCGTCGGCGAACATCGGCTGGACGAACGTCGCCTCGGCGTGGATCAGCGGGCGGAAGTGGCGGAGGAACCCTTCGGGCTTCGGCCGCGCCCACCCGGCGGCGAAGAGCCCGGGGAGTTCGCCCGGCGTCATCGGACGTCCGCCAGGAAGCCGCCGCCCAGCTCGGCGAGCCGGTCCGGGCGCGCCGCCGCGACCAGTCGGGCGACGACGCCCCCGCTGTCGTTGCCGACCAGCACCGCGCTGGGCTCGTCCAGCAGGTCGAGCACCTCGGTGGCCGCCTCGGCCACGGCGGGCGGGGAGAGGTCGGCGCCGGCCCGCAGCGGGCGGCCGTGCGCGCCGAACGGCCAGTCGACGGTGACGCACCGGTGCCGTCCGGCGAGCTCCTCGACCACCGGCGTCCAGGCGTCCGGAGGCGCGAGGAAGCCCCGCAGGAACACGACGGCGGGCCCCGGCCCGTCGCCGTGCCGCCGGCACCGGACCGTCCCCTTGCTCGTCTCGAGTTCCTGACTGGCAGTCGAAAACTGACTCATGGTCGAAAACTGTATCTTGGTGGGCATGACCGTCAAGAGCCGGCGAGCGGAGCACCGGGAACTCACCAGGAACGGGATCCTGCAGGCCGCCGCGCGGCTGTTCGCCGACCAGGGGTTCACGGCGACCAGCATCGACGACGTCGCCCGCGCCGCCCGCGTCAGCAAGGGAACGGTCTACTACCACTTCGCCGACAAGGCCCACCTGTTCGAGGCCGTGTTCCGCGACCGCCAAGAGCACCTGGTGCGAGACGTGACGGCCGCCGCCGTGAACCACCCGGCCCCCTGGCCGCGACTGACCGCCGCGCTGGACGCCTACCTCGACGGAACCGTCACCGACGCCGCCCACCGCTCCCTGCTCCAGCAGGCCCCCGCCGCCCTCGGCGCGGAACGCTGCCGCCGCCTGGACGAAGAGATGGGCCTCCCCGCCCTCCAGACCCTCCTCGACGACCTCGCCGCCGCGGGCGAACTCGTCCCGGCGCCCACCCCGATGCTCACCCGCCTCCTGTTCAGCGCCCTCTGCGAGGCCGCCATGGCCGCGGGCGCCGCCCCCGACCCCGTCCGGGCCCGCACCGAGGCGGGCGCGGCCCTCACCGCGGTCCTGGCCGGCCTGCACCGCCCCCCGGCGAGCGTGCGCGACGTCCCGCCGCCTGGACGATCTTGATCGGCGGACGTCCGGCGGCCCGTGCCGAGGCGGACGGGGCGCCGGGACGTCCAGACGGTCCCCGGCGGGCGTCCGGGCTCAGCCGTCCAGGCGCATTCCGAGGAACTTGCTTTCGGGGCCGTCCTCGAGCAGGCCGAAACCCAGGTGCTCGTAGAAGCCCAGCGCGTTGGTGTTGCGGGCGGCGACGCCGAGGTGGACGCCCGGCACGCCCCGCGCGCGCAGCGCGTCCACGGCCGTCGCCCAGAGGCGCCGCCCGTTGCCGCCGCCCTGCGCCTCGGGCAGCAGGTCCACGTGGAAGTGGGCGGGGTAGCGGTCGGTGATGCTCGCGGGCGTCCGCGGCGGGGCGTCGATGAGGGCGCGCAACCGGGCGTCCAGGGACCCGGGCCGGACGGGCCGCCCCGCGCGCCGCGCGCGAAGCCGCGGCCACCAGGCGTCCTCGAGTTCGCGCTCGAACGCCACGGTGTCGGCGACGGCGAGGAAATAGCCGAGCGGCAGTGACCGCTCGTCCTGCGCGAGCACCCACGCGAGGTCGGGGGAGTGGGCCAGGTAGGGCCCCGCGTAGACGTCGCCGAGCAGCCGCGGATCGTCGAACAGCCCGCTCGCGTCCCTCCCGTGGGCTCCGGTGCGCAGGCAGATCTCGTAGATCCGCTCGACCTCGGAGGGATCGCCCGCCCGAGCCGGACGAACGGACAGCGGACGAAAGGTCATCGTGAACCTCCTGGGCAGCGGGCGGTGCACCCAAAACCTACTAGCATTCGGGTTTTGAATCGCCCTGGTCCGTCCCCGCGCGGCCGAGCCGGCCCGCTCGCCCGCCGTCAGGCCCGGCCCAGTGCCGCCCTCGATACCGGGGCCGCCGCCGGGCCCTGGACTCCTTGAAACCGATGTACCTCTCGGTTGCGGACGAGCCGGAACGTCGGATAAGGGCAGGTGAAATGTCGCCCTGTACTCGCCTCCCATCGGCGCGCGGGCTGGTGCAGGAGGCGGGCGTGTCCACGCGGACGAGCGAGGCGGCCTCGCGCGTTCTCAAGGAACGCGGGCTGCCGGTCGCCGTGCACGGCGTCGGAACGTTCGTCGCCCCCGGCATCCCACCCTCCGCCAAATAGGAACCCGCCGGTTGCGGACGCATCCGCCGTTCATTCGCGGCGGGAAGGCGTCCGCGTCCCGAGGGAGTGCCGCCGTGCGTCTGTACGGGCGCATAGAGACATGGGTGTCTGTCAGGTGCGGGGAAGCTCTTCTCCGGCGCGTCCGGCGGCATTAGGTTTCTGGGCGTGGGCTGGGATGGCGAGGGTGTGCTGGCGGGGCGGTATCGGCGGCTCGACCGGATCGGGCGGGGCGGGATGGGCGCGGTGTGGCGCGCTTACGACGCTGACCTCGATCGGGAGGTGGCGGTCAAGGAACTGTGGGTTCCCGAGCAGGTCGCCGAGCCGGAGCGGGCCGTTTGGTACGCGCGGATGGAGCGGGAGGCGCGGGCGGCCGCGCGGCTGCGGCATCCGGGGATCGTGACCGTCTATGACCGGGTGCGGGGCGAGGACGGACGTCCGTGGATCGTGATGGAGCTCGTCCGTGGCCGGTCGCTGGACCGCGTCCTGGCCGAGGACGGGCCGTTGCCCGTGCGGCGTGTCGCGGCGATCGGGCTGGCGATGCTGGACGCGCTGGCGGCGGCCCACGCGGAAGGAATCGTCCACCGCGACGTGAAACCGGCGAACGTCCTGCTAGAGGGGGAGCGCGTCGTCCTCACCGACTTCGGCATCGCGGCGGTGGAGGGCGATGCCGCCCTCACCCGGACGGGTGCGGTGCTGGGCACGCCCGCGTACATGGCGCCGGAGCAGGTGGACGGCGAATCCGCCACGGCCGCCTCGGACCTGTGGTCGCTCGGCGCCACCCTGTACGCGGCGGTGGAGGGCCGTCCGCCGTTCACCGCCCCCACCCACGGTGCCCTGTTCGTCGCCATCGCCACCCGGGACCCCGAACCACCGCAATGCGGCGGCCCGCTCGCGGAGGCCGTCAACGGCCTCCTCCACAAGAACCCCGCCGACCGCCCGTCCCCCGACCGGCTCCGCGAACTACTCGACACGGCGGCTGCCCATACTGGACGGCCGTCCGGCGAGGCCGCGACCCGCGTCGACTCCTCACCCCCTCCGCCCGTTGCCACGCCCCGCACCATCCCCAGCGGTGTCCGTGTTCCCGGCCCGCCTGCGGGAGAGCATCCGGGCCCCGCGCGGGAGACCGGTCGCGGGCACCCGGTCGCCGTCCGGGGCGCCCTGGTCTGCGTGTGGATCACGGTTGCCCTCAGCCTGCTGATGCCCTGGGATGCCAGATGGCCGGGCCTGGGATGGGGGTTGGTCACTCCGCCCGCTCTCCTGGTGACTCTCGTGGTGTCGACTCTGTTGTCAGCCGGGCTGTGGAGAATGGTCTATCGACCGAGGCGAGTACTAGGGGTCGTCGCGCTGATCAATGTCGGGCTCGCAGCGAGCATTCTCAAGAATCCTGTATTCCACGAGCTGCTGGTTCCCTCCCACGGCATGGTGATCGGCTGGCTGACCGGCGCCGTCTCGCTCATGTTCGCGTTCGCCGGGGTGAACGGTTCGTCCTTCGACGAGTCGGCGTCCGGCGAGCCACGCCCGCCAGGGACGAGGACCGTCGTGATCGTCGAAGGGATCGTCGCGGTCACTTGGCCGCAGGTCTTCTGCTGGATGATGGGGATCGACGTGTACATGGGCGGGCTTCCGTATCCGAGCTGGGTCCCCGGCTTTCTCCTCGGATGCATGTTCCTGGTCTGGATCGCGATCCAACTTGCTCCCCGGTCGCTCTGGGCTGGGCTCCGCCTCGGGCGGTAGTCATGGACGCATGGTGCACGTCCACTCCGTGTCGGCGGACTGCACCGGCCCGTGCGAGGTCGTGGTGCGGGCGGCGCACGCGGCGCTGCGTCCGTACGTGGTCGGGTACTCGGGGTTCCGGACGGCCGCGCCGCCCGGGCGGCTGCGGCGGCGGGTGCTGCCGCTCAACCTCGCCGCCCTGATCATCGACTTCGACGGCCCGTGCTCGGCGGTCACCGGCCCGCGCGGGACGCCGCTGGTGTCGGACGTCGCGGGCTGGCGGCGCGGGGTGTCGGTCGGGCTCACCCCGGCGGGGGTCGCGGCACTGTGCGACCTCCCGGTCCGCGACCTCGTCGGGACGGTCGCCGCGCCCGCCGAGGTGTTCGGCCCACGGGTGTCGCGGCTCGCCGACCGGCTCGCGGAGGCGCCCGGGTGGGACGCGCGGTTCGACGTCCTCGACGAGCGGTTGTCGGCGTGGCTCGCACCGTCCGCGGCCCGTCCGGACGAGATCGTCCTGCGGGCGTGGTGGCGGCTGCAGGCGCACGCCGGGACGGTGGGCGGGACGGCGCGCGAGCTGGGGATCGGCGTCCGGCACCTGCAGGCGGGGTTCCGGCGGCACATCGGGCTGACGCCGAAGACGGTCGCGCGGATCGGCCGGTTCCAGCGCGCCGTGCAGGTGATCGGCGACCCGGCGGCGGCCGTGGCGTGCGGGTACGCCGACCAGCCGCACCTCAGCCGGGACGTGCGGGCGATGAGCGGGCTCACGCCGACCGAACTGTTCGCGTTCGTTCAAGACGGACGGGCGTCCGCGCAATAGCGTCCGGACCATGACGCTCACGGACAGGACGGCCCTCGTCACCGGCGGATCGCGCGGCATCGGCCGGGCCGTCGTCACGCGCCTCGCGGCGGACGGCGCCCGCGTGGTGTTCGGCTATCGCGAGGGGAAGGCGGCGGCGGACGAGCTCGTGCGCGAGCTCGGCGGGCGGGCGGTCGCCGTCCGGGCCGACCAGGAGGACCCCGGGACGATCGACGCGCTGTTCGAGCCCGTCGGGGAGTCGCTCGACATCGTCGTCAACAACGCGGCGATCAACCCGCACCGGCCGATCGCCGAGACGACCGGCGCGGACTTCGACCGCGTGATGACGGTGAACGCCAAATACCCGCTGCTGGTGATGCGGCGCGCCGAACCGCTGATGCCGGACGGGGGCCGGATCGTCAACGTGTCGACGCTGAACACCGTGCTGCCCGCGCCCGGGCACGCCCTGTACGCGGCGAGCAAGGCGGCGCTGGAGCAGCTCACGGCCGTCGCGTCCCGCGAGTTCGGCCCGCGCGGCATCACGGTGAACTCGGTGTCGCCCGGCACGACCGACACCGACCTGTTCCGGGAGACGAACCCGCCCGGCGCCGCGGAGCGGGTCGCGGCGTTCACCGCGCTGGGTCGGCTGGGCCGCCCGGACGACATCGCGAACGTCGTCGCGTTCCTCGCGGGGCCCGACGCCGGCTGGATCACCGGCCAGAACCTGCGGGCGACCGGCGGGCTGCTGGTCTGACGAGGGCGGCCGTGGTCCCCCGATCGACCACGGCCACCATGTCGTTCGATGTACCGGTGGGGCCGCCTGGTTCGCGTCCGCGCGGATTTTCTCGCGCCGATCCCCGCCCGACCGTCCTCAAACGGGGTCGTAGGGCAGATGCACGACGACCGACCAGCCCCCGTCCCGAGGCCCGGCCTCGATCGCGCCGCCCAGCGCCGTGACCCGCTCGACCATGCCGACGAGACCGTTGCCGCCGCCGCCCGGAGTGTTCGGCGCGCCCGCGGCGCCCTCGTCGGCGACCGACACCGTGAGGACATCGGCCCCGTACCGGACCTCGACGACGACCCGCGCGCCCGGGGCGTACCGGGCGGTGTTCCCGAGGGCCTCCTGGACGATCCGGTACGCCGCCAGGCTCGCGCGCCGGCTCAACCGCCGCGGTGTCCCGACGACGAGCATCGACACCGGCAGGCCCCCGCGCCGCGCCGCGCCGACCAGGTCGTCCAGCCGGTCGATCCCGGCTTCGTCCTCGGCGCGTAGCCGCCCGACCACGAGCCGCGTCTCGGTGAGCGCCTCGCGCGCCGTGCGGTGCACCGACTCGAGCGTCCGCCGGACCCCGTCCGGCAGGCCGTCCTCGACGAGCGCCGCCGCGGCCTGCACCGCGATCAGGGAAATGTGGTGGGTGACGACGTCGTGCAGTTCGCGGGCCATGCGGGCGCGCTCCCGCCGCACCGCCGCCTCCCGGACCCGGTCCAGCGCGGCCCGGTCCGGCGCGGCGAACGTGTCCGCGGGCACCTCCATGACCATCGTGGTCTCCTCTGCAAGGGCCGGCCGCCGGTACGGCGTCGAGTGGAACGGCACGGGCCGTGCCGTGCGATCGTCAGCGTGGCGCACCGGCGCGGCATTGTCAACACGGCACGTGCCGTGCCGGTAGGGTGCCGGGCATGACCGATCACCGTGCCGCCAGATCCGACGACCGCACCGAGGCGATCATGCGGGCCGCGCTCGACCTCGCGCTGGAGAGCGGCTACAGCAAGCTCAGCATCGAGGCGGTCGCCGCACGCGCCGGCGTCGGCAAGCACACCGTCTACCGCCGCTGGTCCTCCAAGGGCTCGCTGTTCCTCGACGCCGTTCTCAGCCTCAACAAGGACAGCCTGGGCCACCGCGACACCGGCGACATCGTCGCCGACCTGCGCGAGCAGATGGAACGGGCCGTGAACCTGCTGGGGCGTCCGCCCTGGGGCCCCCTCTACCAGGACCTGGTCGGGGAGGCGCAGCACAACCCCGAGGTCGCCGCCGCCCTCAAGCACCGCTTCATCGACCCCCAGACGGCCGACACCGTCGCCCGCCTGCGGACCGCCAGGGAGAACGGCCAGCTCGCCCCAGACATCGACCTCGAACTCGCGATGGAACTCCTCTCCGGCCCCCTGTACTACCGCTTCCTGATCACTCAGGAACCCCTGACCCCCGACTACCTCGACCAGGTCCTGAAAGCCCTCTTCACCGGCATGTCCCCCCGCCCCTGAACGGTGTGCCCGGAGGGTGAACCCGGGCGTGTCAAGGGGTTGGGTAAAGTCGTCGGGTGGTGGTTGGTCGGCCTACGGTGGCGCAGCTCAGGGCGTTCTTGGCGCTTGCCGAGCATCTGCATTTCCGGGATGCTGCGGCGGCGTTGCGGATGAGCCAGCCCGCGCTGTCGGGGGCGGTGGCCGCGTTGGAGGAGACGCTCGGCACCCGGCTGGTGGAGCGGACGACGCGGAAGGTGATGCTGACGCCCGCGGGGGAGCGGGTGGCGCGGCGGGCCGAGTTCGTGCTCGCGGAGCTCGACCGGCTCGTGGAGGACGTCAAGGCGGTGCGGGGGCCGCTGGTCGGGCCGCTCCGGGTGGGGGTCATCCCGACGGTCGCGCCCTATCTGCTGCCCGTGGTGCTGCCGCGGCTGGCGAAGGACTTTCCCGAGCTCGAGCTGTCGGTGCACGAGGAGCAGACCGACCAGCTCGTGGCGGAGCTGCTGGCGGGGCGGCTCGACGTGGTGGTGATGGCGCTGCCGTCGCCGGTGGCGGGGGTGCGCGAGGTTCCGCTCTACGACGAGGACTTCGTGCTGGTCGCGCCCGGTTCGCAGGATCTCGCGGTGCCGAGTGAGGGTGTCGCGAGGGAGGTCCTGGGCGAGCTCGATGTGCTGCTTCTCAACGAGGGGCACTGCCTGCGGGATCAGGCGATGGACGTGTGCCGGGAGGTCGGGGCGCGGGCCGTGGCGGCCACGTACGCGACGAGCCTGGCGACGCTGGTCCAGCTCGTGTCGGGCGGGCTGGGGGTGACGCTGGTGCCGGAGACGGCGCTGCCGGTGGAGACGCGGCGGGCGCCGAACCTGGCGCTGCACCGGTTCCGGGAACCGGCGCCGTTCCGGCGGATCGGGCTGGGGCATCGCGCGACGTCGCCGCGGGCGGCGGAGTTCGCGGCGCTCGCGGAGAGCGTGCGGGCGGCGATCGCGGAGCAGGAGGGCGGTTCGCCCGGGTTCCGGACCTGCGGCTGATCGCCGGTCGAGGGTCACCGGTTCGTCAAGGACGGGTCGGTTCGGGTCAAGTCTGCGTCAGGTGACGGCCTTGTGATGGCGATGCGTGTTCGGTTCGTCGCACGTCGTCACCATCCTCGGTGAGGCGAGGTTTCCCGCTGGCTGCCCCGCGCATCCCGACCTGGAGGCCGCATGTCCCCGAAGCTGAGCGTCGTCGTCCCGTTCCACAACACCGAGGAATACCTGCGGGAGTGCCTGGAGTCGCTGGCCGGGCAGTCGTTCCGCGACCTCGAAGTGATCATGGTGGACGACGGGTCGACCGACAACGGAGCCGTGATCGCCAAGGAGATGTGCGAGCGGGACGGACGGTTCCGGCTGGTCGCGCGCGACCACGGGGGCCCGGGGCCCGCGCGGAACGCGGGCGTCCGGCAGGCGAAGGGGAAGTACCTCGCGTTCGCCGACGCGGACGACGTCGTCGCGCCGGACGCGTACATGCGGCTGGTCGGTGCGCTCGAGCGGACCGGTTCGGACCTCGCCTGCGGGAACGTCGAGCGGACGGACGGGGAACGCACCTGGCAGTCGGTGCTGCACGCCGGGGTGTTCGCGGAGCGGAAACTGTCGACGCACGTGTCCGCGCAGCCGCTTCTGATCCGCGACCGGACGCCGTGGAACAAGGTGTACCGGCGCGGGTTCTGGGACGACGCCGCCCTGGAGTTCCCCGAGGGGTTCTACGAGGATCCGCCCGTGACGGTCCGGGCGCACGCCCTGGCCAAGACCGTCGACGTGCTGCCGGACACCGTCTACCTGTGGCGCAAGCGGCAGGGCTCCATCACCGAGGACCGTTACGACTGGGACAACATCTCCCAGCGGATGCGGTCGGCGAGGGCGCTGCGGGACGGTCTCGCCTCCTACGCGCCGCAGCTCCTGAACGCCTATGACGAGCACGCCCTGATCGACGTCGAGCTGCGGGTGCTGCTGGAGGCGCTGCCGAAGACGGACGACGAGCACCGTGCGGAACTCGTCGAGATGGGCGGGGAGCTGGCCGGGCGGATCGCGCCGAAGGTGCTGAGGCGGCTCCCGGCGATGTCGCGGCTCCAGCTCCACCTGCTGGCGCACCGGATGCTGCCGGAGCTGGAGGAGGTGCTCCAGTTCGTCGCGCTCGGCCGGCACAACGACGCGCCGCGGGTGCGGCGCGGGCTGCGGCACCGGTGGTACGCCGAGTACCCGTTCTTCGAGGACGACGAGCGGGGCCTGCCCGCGCACCTGTACGACGTGACCGACGAGCTGACGCCCGTCGCGGCGATCGACCGCGCGACCTGGGTGGACGGCCGGCTGCGCCTGGAGGGGCACGCGTTCATCCGGCACCTGGACTCCGCGACCGTGGACGACTCGCGGATCCGGCTGTGGCTGCTCGCCGCGAACCGGCGCGGGCTGCTGAAGGTCCCGGTCCGGCGGGTGCGCCGCCCGGACGTGACGGCCCGGTCGCGGCAGTCGGAGGTGTCCTACGACTGGTCCGGGTTCGTCGCGGAGATCGAGCCGTCGGCGCTGCGGATCTTCGGCCGGTGGCGCGACGTCGACTGGATCCCGTGCGTGGAGATCGTCAGCCGGGGGGTGCGGCGGCGCCGCACGTTCGGGAACCCGGTCCAGACGCCGCGGCTGTGGCCGGACGACCTGGAGTGCGTGCCCGGCGTGCGGGTGCAGGGCGTCGCGGGCCGGCACCGGTTCGTCGTCCAGGTGCGGCGGACGCCCGCGGCGATCACCGGGTGCCGTGCCGCGGACGGGGAGCTGGTGCTGGACGGGTGGAGCCACGAGCCGTTCGGGGACGACGTGCGGGTCACCGCGACCGCGAAGGGCACCCGGGAGACGGTGACGGGCGTGCTGGACGTCGGCCGGGACGGCCGCGGGTTCCGCGCGCGGCTGCCGCTCGCCGAGCTGGCCGGGCGTCCGGGCGACTGGGACGTCGCGCTGCCGGGGGGCGCCCGGCCGCACGTCACCCGGCAGGCGGCGGGCGCGGCGTTCGGGGTGCCGGGCGGCGAGCTGGAGATCGCCCGGACGCGGCGGAGCGCGCTGCGGATCGTCGTCCGGGAGCCGGTGCCGGTGGTCGAGCGGGTCGCGTGGGCGCCCGACGGCGTCGTGACCCTGCACGGCGTGTGCCCCGACCCGTCCGGGCGGGCGGGCGCCCTGCTGCTGCGGCGGAGGCGGTCGAGCGAGGAGCACCGGGTGCCGCTGCGCTGGGAGGACGGCCGGTTCACCGCGTCGTTCGCGCCGTCCCGGATGCCGCTGCTGGGCCTGTCGCGCCCGCTGGTGCCGGGACGCTGGGACGTCCTCGTGGAGACCGGCGACGGCGAGCGGGCCGTGGTCGTCCGCCGGCACGCCCTGCGCGACCTGCCCGACCCGCACGAGACGGGCCTGCACCGGGTGACCGTCCGCGCGTACAAGACCGACCGGCTGCAGTTCCGCGTGGAGACGGCGCTCGACGAGGACGAGCGCGGCGAGTACGCGCAGCGGCGGATGCGGTCCGGGCACTACCGCCGCCACCTGAACCTGCCCGCGCGCGAGCTCGCCGTGTTCGACGCCTACCGGGGACGCCAGTACTCCTGCAATCCGCGCGGCATCTACGACGAGCTGCGCCGCCGGGGCACCGACGTCGAGTGCGTGTGGGTCACGTCCAACGGCCAGTTCGGGCGGCCCCCGGGTGCACGCGTCGTCCTGTCCGGCACACGGGAGTACTACGAGGCGCTGGCGCGCGCGCGTTACGTCTTCGGGAACTGGTCGCAGCAGCCGTGGTTCGTCAAGCGTGAGGACCAGACGTACGTGCAGTGCTGGCACGGCACGCCGCTGAAGAAACTGGGCTACGACGTCAAGGAGATGCCTTTCAAGCGCACCGAGGGCGTCAACTGGATGGAGCACGACGTCCAGCATTGGGATCTGCTCCTGTCGCAGAACGCGTTCTCCGTGCCGCTGTTCCGGCGCGCGTTCGGGTACGACGGGGAGGTCCTGGAGAGCGGCTATCCGCGCAACGACATCCTGAACTCCGCGCACCGGGACGACATCGCGGCGGCCGTCCGGCGCCGGCTCGGCATCCCGAAGGGCAAGCGCGTCGTCCTGTACGCGCCGACCTGGCGGGACGACTTCCATCTCGCCATCGGCAAGCGCGCGTTCCGCCTGGAGTTCGACGTGGAGCGTTTCCGGCGGGCCCTCGGCCGCGACCACGTCCTGCTGCTGCGCACCCACTACCTGGTGACGGACCGCCCGAAGTGGACGCCCGGCGACTGCGTCCTGGACGTCTCGGTGTACCCGGACATCTCCGAGCTGTACCTGATCAGCGACGTTCTCGTCACCGACTACTCGTCGTCCATGTTCGACTTCGCCGTCACCGGCCGCCCGATGGCGTTCTTCACCTACGACCTGGAGCGGTACCGCGACCACGTGCGCGGCTTCTACTTCGACTTCGAGGCGGAGGCCCCCGGCCCGCTGCTGGCGACCGCGCAGGACGTCGTGGACGCCCTCGGCGAGCCGGACGCGCTCGACGCCGGGTACCGGGCCGCGCGCGCCGCGTTCGCCGCCCGGTACTGCCCGCACGACGACGGCCGCGCCGCCTCCCGTGTCCTCGACCGGGTCCTCTGCAACCCCGCCCACTGAACCACCGACCGGGAGCATTTGTGTCCCCCAAGACCAACCTCGCAACCAGCCCGAACACCGGCGGCGAGAGCGCCGCGAAGAACGGCGGGGACGTCGCGCTCAGCGTCGTCGTGCCGTTCAGGGACGTCGGCGGGTTCCTCGCCGAGTGCCTGGAGTCGATCGCCGGGCAGACGTTCCGCGACCTGCAGGTCGTCATGGTCGACGACGGCTCGGCGGACGGCGGCGCGGCGATCGCCGCGGACTTCGCCGCCCGGGACGACCGGTTCGTCCTGGTGCGGGGCGAGGGGGAGGGCCCGGGGCCCGCGCGCAACCTCGGCGCGGGGCACGCGACCGGACGGTACCTGGCGTTCGTCGACGGCGACGACGCGCTCCCGCCGTACGCGTACGAGCTGCTGGTCGGGTCGCTGGAGTCGTCCGGGTCCGACATCGCGGGCGGGAACCTGCAGCGGCTCGACGGCGAGCGCGTGGAGCCGTCCGCCCCGCACGCGGAGGCGTACGCGGAGACGGTCCGGGCGACGCACGTCACGCGGCGGCTCTCCCTGCTGCAGGACCGGACGATCGGCAACAAGGTGTTCCGGCGGTCGTTCTGGGATGCGAACAAGTTCCAGTTCCCGCCGAACCTGTTCGAGGACCTGCCGCTCGCGATGGCGACGCACGCGCTCGCGTCCGCCGTGGACGTCCTCGACCCGACCGTGTACTTCTGGCGGCGCCGCCCCGGCTCGCTCACCGACCGCCCGACCGACCCGGCGCTGCTCAACGACCGGCACGCGTCCCTCGACATCGTGCAGCAGCTCTTCTCCGAGCACGCGCCCGGCCTGCTGCCCGCGTTCCACGCGCAGGTCCTCGACGTCGACATGCACGTGTTCGTCCGGGCGCTGCGCGCCGTGCCGGCCCAGGAGCGGGAGCGGCTCGTCGAGCTGGGCGCGCGGATCGTGGAGGAGGCCGGCCCGGCGGCCGCCGAGGGCCTGACGGCGATCCGCCGCCTCGAACTGCACCTGCTGCGCGAGCGGATGCCGCGCGAACTGCTGGAGGTGCTCGAGTTCCAGGACGGCGGCCTCGCGGACGTCCCGGTCGAGGCGCGCGGCAGGTTCCGGCCCCGCTGGTACGCGCGGTACCCGTTCTTCGGCGACGCGGACCGCGCGGTCCCCGACGACGTGTACGACGTCACCGACGAGTTCGAGCTGCGCGCGGACATCGACCGGGTCTCGTGGGACGGCGACACGCTGATCGTCGAGGGCTGGGCGCACTTCGACCGGCTGGAGGTGTCGGACGTCCGCGACTCCCGGATCCGGGTGTGGATGCGCAACGTGAAGACCGGGCGGGAGGTGGGGCTCCCGGTCGAGCGGGTGCGGCGCCCGGAGGCGACCGCGCGGTCCGGGCAGTCGCGGGTGTGCGTCGACTGGTCGGGGTTCGCGGTGCGGATCGAGCCCGAGTACCTGCTGGACGGCGACGAGTGGCGCTCGGGCACCTGGGAGCTGTTCGCGGAGGTCGCGACGGCGGGCCGCCGGGCCGTGCAGCGCCTCGACGCGGTCGAGCCGGCGGTGCGCTGGACGGCGGCGCGGCAGGTCGACGAACTGGTCGCGGTGCAGCCCGCGGGGGACGACGGCGGGTTCGTCGTGCACGTGAAACGGTCCAAGGCGGTCGTGACCGAGTACCGGCGGTCCGGGGACACGCTGCTGCTCGCCGGCTGGACGAAGCGGGCGCTCGGGACGAACGCGTCCGTCGTCGCGTTCCGCCGGCACGGCGGCGCGGAGGTCCGCGGCGAGGTGACGCTGCGCCCGGCGGCCGTCCTGCAGACCGTCGAGGGCACCGGGTTCGGGTTCACGGCGACGCTGCCGCTCGCCGACCTGATGCCCGCCGACGCGCCCGGCCGCCCGTACCGGGCGCACCTGCGCGACGTCCTGGACTGGGACGTGCGGCTGACGGGGGAGGGCGGCCCGCTGCGCCTCACCGTCGCGCCCGCGCTCACCGAGGCCAGGTTCCTGTGGCGGGGACGCGAGTACGTCCTCACCCGGACGTCCTTCGGGAACCTGCGGGGCATCGAGCGGACGCCGCGCCCGGTCGTCACCGCGGCCCGCTGGGACGGGTCGGGGCACCTGACGCTCGCCGGCGAGTTCGTCGACCCGCAGGACCCGCCCGCGCACCTCCTCGTCCGCCGCCCGGAGACCGGCGAGACGCACCGGGTGCCGGTGACCTGGGACGGGAGCCGGTTCGTCGCGTCGTTCACGCCCGCCGAGACGGCCGCGTTCGGCCGCGACGTCCCGCTCGCCGCCGGGACGTGGGAGGTGGTCGCGCCGACCCGCGCCGGGGACGTCGCCGTCGTCGCCGAACGCTCCGCCGTCCCGTCCCTGCCCGGGTGGCACACCGTCGGCGGGCGGGAGTTCGAGGTCGGCGTGGACCAGACGGACGCGCTGCGCCTGCGCACCCGGCCCGCGCTCGCCGACGACGAGCGCGGCGGCTACGCGCAGCGCGTGCTGCGGTCCCGCGACTACCCCGTCTACCTGCGCAGCCCGCTGGCGGACGTCGCCGTGTTCGACGGCTACGCGGGTTCGGCGTACAGCTGCAACCCGCGGGCGATCTTCGAGGAGCTGACGCGGCGGCGGCCGGAGACGGAATGCGTGTGGGTGTCGCGCGACGGTCAGTTCACGGTCGACGGCGAAGCCCGGATCGTCCAGTACGGCAGCCGTGAGCATTACCGGCTGCTCGCCCGCGCGCGGTACATCGTCACGAACTACGGCATGCCCCGCTGGTTCACGAAACGTCCCGGGCAGACGTACCTGCAGACGTGGCACGGCACCCCGTTCAAGCGTCTCGGGTACGACCTGACGGAGATGCCGTACCAGCGCACGGAGAAGCACGACTGGATGGAGCACGAGGTCCCGCACTGGGACTTCCTCCTGTCACCCAGCCCCTACGCCACGCAGATCATGCGGCGCGCGTTCCGGTACGGGGGCGAGATCCTCGAAACGGGGTTCCCGCGCAACGACATCCTCAGCTCGCCGGACACCGACGCCCTCGGTACGCACGTCCGTAAGGAACTGGGCATCCCCGAGGGCAAGAAGGTCGTCCTTTACGCCCCGACGTGGCGCGACGACCAGAGTTACACGCGCGGTCGCCGCGGCTTCCGCATGGAACTCGACGTCGAAACCATGCGCAAAGTCCTCGGCGACGACCACGTCCTCCTGGTGCGCACGCACCACCTCGTGACCGACCGGCACCTGCCGCCGTCCGACGACTTCGTCATGGACGTCTCCGGCTACCCCGACATCACCGACCTCTACATGGCCGCCGACGTCCTCGTCACCGACTACTCGTCCGCCGCGTTCGACTTCGCCGTCCTCGGCCGCCCCATGGTGTTCTACGCCTACGACCTGGAGCGGTACCGCGACCACGTGCGCGGCTTCTACCTCGACCTCGAGGCCGAGGCGCCGGGCCCCGTCGTCGCCCGGACGATCGACGTCGCCGAGGCCGTCCGCGCCGCGCCCGAGTCCGAAGCCGACCACGCCGACGCCTACGACCGGTTCTTCGTCACCTACTGCCCGCACGACGACGGCGGCGCCACCGGCCGCGTCCTCGACCGGGTCTTC
The DNA here is from genome assembly GCF_042675525.1 of Actinomadura sediminis. Classification (NCBI taxonomy): domain Bacteria; kingdom Bacillati; phylum Actinomycetota; class Actinomycetes; order Streptosporangiales; family Thermomonosporaceae; genus Actinomadura; species Actinomadura sediminis. The sequence continues at coordinate 11,070 of NZ_JBHTJA010000029.1, read as the reverse complement.
ACCGGCCTGCGGAGCTGACCCGCCGGGCCCGCCGCCGGGTCACCCCGGGCGGCGGGCCCGCGCGAACAGCCACGTCCCCGGCCACGACCGCACCGGCAGCCGCCGCTCCACCGCCGCCGAGAGCCGCAGCGCCCCGTTGACCGCGGGAGGCAGCGGCGCGAGGTCGTCCCGGCGGGTCATCCGGTGCCGCAGCAGCCGCGGCACCGGCCGCACCAGCACGCCCCGGCTCCACACCCGCTCCACCAGCAGCCCGGCGCCCTCCAGCAGTTCCACCAGCGCGCGCCGCCCGTACCGCCGGACCCGCCCGTCCGCGACGTCCCGCGCCGACCAGAGCGCCATGTCCGCCGCCGCCGACACCAGCGCCGTCCCGCCCGGCCGCAGGACGCGCGCGAGCTCGGCCGCCGCCCGCCCGTCGTCCTCGATGAACTCCAGGACGTCCAGCGCCAGCGCGAGGTCGAACCCCTCTCCGGGGAGTTGCAGGTAACGCGCGTCCCCCACGTACGCTTCGACGCCGTGCGCGCGCGCCACCGCCACGGCGTCCGGGTCCAGGTCGATCGCCGTGGCGTGCCATCCGTGTTCGGCGAGCAGCCGCGCCGCCGCCCCTGCCCCGGCGCCGACGTCCACCGCCGCGCCGGGCGCGCTGAACCGCAGCAACTCACCGGTCAGGACCGCGCGCCGCTCCCGGAACCACCAGTTCCCGTCCTCGAGGCCCGCGATCCGCTGAAGCTCGATCGTGTCCACGGGACCACCCGACGGCATCGCACCGCCCGTGATCCACCCGCGCCGCCGTCCCCGTACGGATCGTTGGCGCGGTCTTGACCGGCGCTCAGCCCCGGCGCCGCCGGGCGAGGAACCGGACGAGGAACAGCAGCACGACCAGCGCCCCGACCGCCGGGACGGCCCGCTTGACCAGCGACGGCCCGGCCACCTCGAGCAGGTCGATGGCGTCGTCGCCGGACCGGCCCGCCGCCCGCGGCTCCGGCCGCGTCGCCTCGCCGTCCGTCCCGTCCGGCGGCGGCGACGGCACCGCCGTCACCGGCCGTGCGACCTCCGCCCCGGCCTCCGCGCCCTCCACCGGCTCGGTCTCGGCGGCCGTCTGGGCGTTCGCGGCGGCCTGGGCGTTGGCGGCGGCCTGAAGGTCGGCAAGTGCGTCGGGTGCGGCGGGTGCCTCGGTGTTCGCGGTCGCCTTGGGCTCGGTTTCGGCGGGCGTCTGGGTGTTGGCGGTGGCCTGGGTGTTGGCGGCGGCTTGGACGTCGGCGGGTGCGTCGGGTGCGCCGGGTGCCTCGGTGTTCGCGGTCGTCTCGGGCTCGGTTTCGGCGGGCTTCCCGGCGTTGGCGGCGGCTTGGGCGTTGGCGGCGGCCTGAGGGTCGGCGGGCGCCTCGGTCTCGGTGGCCGTCTGGGTGTTCGCGGTGCCCGAGGGGGACGCCGGTTCGGCCGGGGCGGGGGATTCGAGCTCGGCGGCGAGGTTCTTGGCGAAGCGGTTGATGATCTTGGTGCCGACCTCGGCGAGGATGTTGCGGCCGAACTGGGCGGGGCGGCCCGTCACGTTGAGTTCGGTGCGGACGGCGACGTGCGTCGTGCCGCCGGCTTCCCGCAGGGTGGCGCGCACGGTGGCGGCGGCCGTCCCGGACCCGCGCGCCTCCTTGGCGGACGCCTCCAGCGTGACCTCGCGGGACGCCTCGTCCGCGGCGACGACCCGCACCGTGCCCCGGTAGGTGATGGTCATCGCGCCGACCCGCACCCTCATCCGGCCGCGGTACTCGTCGCCGTCGACCGCGTCGAGGGTGGCGCCCGGCATGCACGGGGCGATGCGCTCCACGTCGAGCAGCACCGGCCAGGCCTGATCCACCGGCACGGGCACGCTGAACTCGTGGTCGAGCTCCATAGACAATCGTCCTTATCGTCCGGAGATGTACCGGTGACCTTACGACCGTGCCCCGGCCGCCCGCCAGTCGGGGCGGCCGGGGCGCGGCGGCGCGCGGAGCTCACCCGGCGGCGGCCGCCGCGAGCGCGCGGGCGGTCAGGACGCGCGCCAGGTGCGACCGGTACTCCGCCGAGCCGTGCAGGTCGCCGGGCGGGTCGATGCCCTCGGCGGCCGGTTCGGCCGCCGCGCGGAACGCGTCCGCCGAGGCGGCGCGGCCCGCGACGGCGCGCTCGACGGCGGACGCGCGCACGGGCACCGGGCCCACGTTCGTGAGCGCGACGCGGGCGTCCTCGATCGCGCCGTTCGCGCGCCGTACGGCGCACGCCACGCCGACGATCGCCCACGCCTGGGCCGTCCGGTGGAACTTCTCGTAGTGGACCCCCCAGCCGTCGCCGAGCTTGGGCACCCGGACGCCCGTGAGCAGCTCGTCCGGTTCCAGCGCGGACGTCATCCAGTCGACGAAGAACTCGGCCGCGGGGATCTCCCGCTCGCCGCGGGACGACCGGGCGAGCAGCACCGCGTCGAGGGCGAGCGCGACGGCGGGGAGGTCGCCGGCCGGGTCGGCGTGCGCGAGCGAGCCGCCGAGCGTGCCGCGGTGGCGGACGGCCGGGTCCGCGACGGTCTCGGTGGCCCGGACGAGCAGCGGTGCGTGCGCGCGCACCAGCGGGTCCCGGATCACCTGGTGGTGGGTGGCCATCGCGCCGATGACCAGGGCGTCGCCGTCGTCGCGGATCTCCCGCAGGACGTCGATGCGGTCGAGGTCGATCAGCGTCTCGGGGAACGCGAGCCGCATCCGCAGCAGCGGCATGAGGCTCTGCCCGCCGGCGAGGACCTTGGCGTCCTCCCCGGCGTCGGCGAGCGCCGCGACGGCGTCGCCGACCGTGGCCGGACGGGTGTGGCCGAACGTCGCGGGGATCATCGGGCGCCTCCCTCGGCCGCGCGCAGCGCGCGCCAGACCCGTTCGGGCGTGCACGGCATCGGGACGTCCGACACGCCGAACGGGCGCAGCGCGTCCACGATCGCGTTGACGACCGCCGGGGTGGACGCGATCGTGCCGGCCTCGCCGACGCCCTTCACCCCGAGCGGGTTGGACGTCGCGGGCGTCTCGGTGCGGTCGGTGACGAACTCGGGCAGATCGGCGGCCGAGGGGATGAGGTAGTCGGCCATCGTGGTGGTCGTCAGGTTGCCGTCGGCGTCGTAGACGGCCTCCTCGTAGAGGGCCTGCGCGATGCCCTGCGCGAGCCCGCCGTGCACCTGCCCCTCGACGATCAGCGGGTTCACGACCTTCCCGACGTCGTCCACCGCCACGTACTTGCGGATCTTCACCATCCCGGTCTCGGTGTCGACCTCGGCGGCGCACAGGTGCGTGCCGTGCGGGAACGAGAAGTTGTCCGGGTCGAACGTCGCGTCGGAGTCGAGGGACGGCTCGACGCCGTCCGGCAGGTCGTGCGCGGCGAACGCGGCCGTCGCGACCTCCTGGATCGTGACGCCGGCGTCGGGGACGCCCCGCACGCCGAACCGTCCGGCGGTGAACTCCAGGTCGTCCTCCGCGGCCTCGAGGACGTGCGCCGCGACCTTCCGCGCCTTCTCGACGACCTTGTCGCACGCCGAGTACAGCGCGACCCCGCCGACGGCGAGCGACCGCGAACCGTAGGTGTCCATGCCCTTCGGCGAGACGGCCGTGTCGCCGTGCAGCACCCGCACGTCCTCGAAGGGGACGCCGAGCCGGTCCGCGGCGATCTGCGCCCACGCCGTCTCGTGCCCCTGCCCGTGCGCGGACGACCCGGTGACGACCTCGACCTTCCCGGACGGCAGCACCCGCACCGACGCGTGCTCCCAGCCGCCCGCGCCGTACGACAGGGACCCGAGGACGCGCGACGGCGCGAGCCCGCACATCTCGGTGAACGTCGACACGCCGATGCCGAGCCGCACGGGATCGCGGCGGTCGCGGCGGTCGGCCTGCTCGGCGCGCAGTTTGTCGTACTCCAGGAGCCGCAGCGCCTGCTCGGTCGCGGCCTCGTAGTTCCCGCTGTCGTAGGTGAGGCCCGCGATCGTGTCGTACGGGAACTCCTCGTGGGAGATCCAGTTGCGGCGCCGCACCTCGATCGGGTCGAGGTCCAGTTCGGCGGCGAGTTCGTCCATCAGCCGCTCGATCGCGTACGTCGCCTCCGGGCGTCCCGCGCCCCGGTAGGCGTCCGTGGGGGTCTTGGTGGTGAAAACGCCCGTGCAGGTGAACGAGTACGCGTCCATCTTGTAGATGCCGTTGAACATGAACGCGCCGAGCAGCGGGATGCCGGGCGTGACCAGCATCAGGTAGGCGCCCATGTCGGCCAGCAGGTCCACCTTCAGGCCGCGGATCCGGCCGTCCGCCTCGGCGGCGAGGGTGAGCCGCTGGATCTGGTCGCGGCCGTGGTGGACGGTCATGTTGCCCTCGCTGCGCGACTCGGTCCACTTCACCGGACGGCCGAGCCGCCGCGCCAGCAGCAGCGCGAGCACCTCCTCGCCGTACACCTGGAGCTTCGAGCCGAACCCGCCGCCGACGTCCGGCGCCACCACCCGCAGGCGGTGCTCGGGGACGCCGGTGACGGTCGCGAGCATCAGCCGCAGGATGTGCGGGATCTGCGTCGCCGAGTACAGCGTGAACTCGTCGCCTTCCGGGACGCACACCACCGACCGCGGCTCCATCGCCGTCGGGATCAGCCGCTGCTGCACGTACCGGCGTTCCAGGACGACCGGGGCGTCCCGCATCGCCGCGTCCAGGTCGCCGTTCTCGAACACCCACGTGTACGACTCGTTCGTCCCGAGGTCGGCGTGCACGAGGTCGGCGCCGTCCGCGACGGCCGCCTCCATGTCGACGACGGCCGGGAGCGGCGCGTAGTCGACGTCGATCTCCTCCAGGGCGTCCACGGCCGCGGCCCAATCCCGGGCCACCACGCACGCCACCGGCTCGCCGACGTACCGGACCTCCCGGACGGCCATCGGCGGGTGCTCGGGGTGCCGCATGTCCTCGGTGACGACCCACGCGCACGGCAGCGAGCCCTGCTCGTCCGCGAGGTCGGCGCCGGAGAACGCCGCCACGACGTTCGGCGCGCGCTCCGCCGCCGTGACGTCCACCCGCTCGATCCGCGCGTGCGCGTGCGGGCTGCGCAGGAACGCCACGTGCAGGGTGCCGGCGGGCGCGATGTTGTCGGTCCAGCGCGTCCGGCCGGTGACCAGCCGCGCGTCCTCCGACCTGCGGCGCGCGGACCCGATCTCGGCGTGCCGGTCGTCGGTGGCGGTCATGACGCCGCCTCCGGCTCCCGCGCCGGACGCCGCATGTCGGCGGCCGCGCGCCGCACCGAGCGCACGATGTTCTGGTAGCCGGTGCAGCGGCACAGGTTCCCTTCGAGCCCCTCCCGGATCTCGTCGTCCGAAGGGTCGGGGTTCTCCCGCAGCAGGTCGAGCGCCGCCATGATCATGCCGGGGGTGCAGTAGCCGCACTGGAGCCCGTGCTCCTCGTGGAACGCGCGCTGCAGCGGGTGCGGGCCGCCCGCGCCCAGCCCCTCGATCGTCGTCACGTCGCGGCCGTCCGCCTGGACGGCGAGCACGGAGCAGCTCTTCACGCTCAGCCCGTCCATCAGGACGGTGCACGCTCCGCAGTTGGTGGTGTCACAGCCGACCGGGGTCCCGACCTTCCCCAGCCGTTCGCGCAGATAGTGGACGAGCAGGAGGCGCGGTTCGACGTCGTCCTCGTACGTCGCCCCATCGACCTCGACACGGATACGTGGCATGCGTTCTCCCAGGGACGTCTCGGGGTGGACTCGGGTGAGCGAGACGTCCCCGGGAGGGGCGCGCTGCCGGTTCGACCACGCCATCGGGGCCTCCGTGGAAGGCGACCCACCGAACGTATGTCGATGTTGAAATTTGGACTAGACCCGATTTTCCCGATATCCGGCCATGGTCGGGCGGGTCTTCCGGTCCGGCGCGCCGGACCCGCGGGCCGCCGCGTCAGGTCGGCCAGGCGAACGCCTTCGCGCTGCCCGCGGTGATCCGGCCGGCCGCCGTCCCGTACTGGATCACCTGGAACCGCACCCGGAAGCCGTCGCCGACCGTGTCCGCGGGCAGCGAGTACAGCAGGAACGTGTCGCCGTCGCTCGCCGTGTACTCGGCGATCGGGCCGCCGTCCCGGCGGCCGCCCGCCTCCTCGACCTCGACCGTGCGGGCCTGGATCTCGGTGCCCTTCGGCAGGCCCTCGATGCGGACGTTCGCGGTCAGCGCGTAGCGGCACGCGCCGACGAGGAGGGAGGAGCCGCCCCTGTCCCAGTGGTGGTGCTCCGCGTCCGCGTACTCCTCCCCCCACTCGACGGTGACCCACGTGTTCGGGGGGAGTTCCTGCGGGGTGCTCACCCCGACGCTCACGTAATCCGGCATGTCGTCTACCTCCTCGTATGCAGGCCGGCCGTACCCGGCGATCACTCCCGAGCCGCGCACGCGCCGCTTGCACGCGTCGCCGGTGTTGCCCTCGATCGTCTGGACCCGCCCGCCGCCGAGCACCCGCTCGACGACGCCGACGTGGTCGATCGCGCCGATCGTGTTCGACTCGCCCCAGTCGAAGAACACGATGTCGCCCGGCTTGGCGGCGTTGACCCGCGCGGTCGTCCCGCTGTGCCAGCTACCGATCTTCTGGAAGTCGGCGGCGTGCCAGGGCGTGTACGCGCGGTCCCCGGCGGGCAGCACCGCCTCGGCCGTCCCGCTGTGCCGCGCCCAGTAGGTGACCGCCATGTCGCACCACGGCGCCGACAGGAACGCGTCGCCGTGCCGGGACGCGTACTCGCGCGTGATCGCGTTCGGCCGTCCCGACATCCCGAGGGACTTGCGGGCCTCGGCGAGGATCGCCTGCGCGCCCGACGGCGCCGCGGCCGCCGCCATGGGGGCGGTGGCCGCGGCCAGGCGGTAGATCCCGTCGGCCTCCGGCTCGCCGTACAGCCGCGCGAGGACCTGTTCCTCGTCCGGTTCGGTCGGATTGTGGACGCCCCAGTGGACGTCCACCTTGTCCATATGCGCCGCTTCGGCGGCGTCCGTCTTCTCGTTCTCGGGGGTCATGTTCCTCCTGCGACGTGCTGCCCCTGCGATCCGGCCCCCGCGCCGCGTGGGCGACGTACGACAGACGGTAACGGGCGTTCGTCCCGTCCATCAGGGTTTTCGCGGGAAACCACATGACTGCACCTCTGCGGGGAGTCTGTACTGACCTGGGGGAACGACGCGCGTTCAGCGCGGTGTGATCGACTTGACAGCGGACGGTCACTGCGTGTTCGCTGGACCACATGCCAGCGCGCATCTCTCTCGACGGCCCCGTGGCGCTCCGCCGCGTGGCCAGCGCGCTGTGTCCTTCGTGTCGCCGCTGATCTTCGTTCATGCCCGGGGCCGTCGCCCCGGAACCGGCCCATCACACGAAGGACCCTTTCGGACATGGTTCCCGACCTCACCATGCGCGGCCAGGACGACCCGCACGGCCGCGCCGTCATCGCCGGTCCCCCGACGATCGGGCGGCTCGCCGCCCGCGTCCGCGCGCTCGCCGCGCGTCCCGCCGGCTGGTGGCGGCTGATCGTCTTCGACGACGGCGGCCCCGTCCGCGTCCCCCTCGGTGACGGCGAGGGCGTCCCGCTCTGGCTCACCACCTGGCCGCCCGGTCACGGCGCCACCGTCGACGCCCGCGTCAGCACCCTCATCGCGGGCGAACTCGCCGAGGTCCTGATCACCCCGGACGGCGTCACCGAACGCCCCCTGCGCGCCAACCGCGTCCGCGTCCACGCGGCCCCCCGCGCCTTCACCAACCCGGGCCCGGCCTACGCCGTCAGCCTTCACGGGTGACCGGCCGGGTCTGTCAGCGCTCCCCGGCCAGGTAGGGGGCGGCGGCCTCGCGCCCCAGGAGCGGCAGCACGGCGAAGTACGTCAGGGACGGTAGGAGCGACCGCAGGTCGGGGGAGTCGTCGGTTTCGATCCTGACGCGGACGGCGCTCACGACGCCGCCGACGACCGCGTCGGCCACCGCGTCCGGAACCCGCGGGAGCCCCGGCGCCGTGAAGAACGCGCGGAAGCGGGCGAGGTCGTCGAGCCGGGCGAGGCGGACGTCCGGGCCCGCGGCGTTCGCCTCGATGAGGGCCGCGCGGGCGAAGCGCGGCTCGCGGGTCAGGAGGGCCAGCATCGTGCGCAGCGCCGCGTGGACGCCGTCCGGCCAGGACGGCGCGGCCTCGTAGGCGTCCCACATGCGGCGGTGCAGGATGTCCATGCCGCGCCGGTACGCGGCGAGGAAGCACGCGTCGAGGCCGTCGAAATGCTCGTAGAAGGTCTTCTTCGTGACCCCGGCGGCGCCCGCGACGCCGCTGATCGTGGTCTGCGGGCAGCCGCGCTCCGACACGACCTCGACGAACGCGTCGATGAGGCGTTCGCGCTGGATGCCGGCGACGGCCTCGGGGGAGAGGCCGTGCCGCCCGGGCTTGATCGCGCGGCCCGGGTCGAGGGCCGAACGCGAGCCGGGCAGCACGTCCGCGCCGCCGTCCGCGCCGCCGGTCCGTCCGGTCATGGCCCCTCCGGTCACTTGCCGTTGGGGCCAGGTTACTCCGCGTCCCCGGAGCGGGCCGCGGCCGCTCCGGGGACGACGGGCGCCTCAGGCGGGCAGGGGCGCCGCCGCGCGGTCCCGCTCGCGGTCCTGCTCGGTGTCCTCCCCGGACGCGTCGCCGGTCACGTCGCCGGACGGGTCGTCGGACGCGTCGTCGGACGGGGGCGCGTCCAGCGGGCGGCTGCGCCCGTTGAACACCTCGTCGTCCAGGATCCCCTCGGAGCGGGCGACCAGGACGGGGACGGCGAGCTGGCCGGTGACGTTCGTCGCGGTACGGCCCATGTCGATGACCTTGTCGATCGCGATGAGGTAGCCGACGGCCTCCAGCGGCAGGCCCACGGTGGTCAGCGTCAGGGTGAGCGCGACCAGCGCCGGGCCCGGGGTGCCGCCGGTGCCGATCTGCCCGATGACGGCGGCGAGCGCGATCAGCGCGTACTCGCCGATGCCGAGCTGCACGCCGGTGTACTGGGCGACGAACACCGCGGCGATCGCCGGGTAGATCGCGCCGCAGCCGTCGAACTTGATCGTCGCGCCGAGCGGCTGCGCGAAGCTCGCGTACTCGGGCTGGACGCCGTTGCGTTCGACCGACACCCGCTGCGCGATCGGCAGCGTCGCGAGGGACGACGACGACACGAACCCGAACTGGATCGCGGGCCACGAGTTGCGGTAGAAGCGCAGCGGGCTGACGCGCCCGAACGCGCGCAGCAGCACCGGGTATCCGACGAGCAGCATCAGCCCGAGGCCCAGGTAGATCGCGCCGGTGAACTTCGCGAGCGGCGCGAGGGACGTCGGGCCGTAGGTCGCGACGACCGCGGCGATCAGGAAGAACGACCCGATCGGGGTCAGCCGCACGACCCACCACACGGCCTTCTGCATGACCGCGTACAGGTCGTCGATGAGGCTCGTGAGCCGCTCGCCGCGCTCGCCGATCGCGACCAGCGCGGCGCCGAACAGGACGGCGAACGTCACGACGCCCAGCACGTTGCCGTCCGCCATCGTCTGCACGATGTTGGACGGGAACAGGTTCTGCAGGATCTGCGTCCACGTGACCGGGTCGGTCTCGGTGGCCTCGCCCGCGAGGTCGCCCAGGCCCCGGCCGGGCTTGATCAGCAGCGCGACGGTGAGGCCGATCGCGGTGGCGATCGCGGACGTGACGACGAACCAGCCGAGCGTCTTGCCGGTCAGCCGGGCGACGCTGCCGACGCCGCGCAGCCGCCCCACGCTCACCACGATCGCGGCGAACACGAGCGGGATGACGACGACCTTCAGCAGGCTGACGTAGACGTCGCCGAAGGGTTCGAGCCAGTCCTCGGCGGTGGCCGCGCCGCCGCCGAAGTTGTTGATCAGGGCGCCGACGACGGCGCCGAGCACGAGCGACAGCACGATCTGCTGCCAGAACTGCCATTTCCAGACACGGAAGGTCACGAGAGGTTCTCCAGGACGCCGGGCGGCACGGATCGGCCGGGCGGGGTTCGGGGGTGTGGCTGCCGGACTGTCAGCGGCTACACAGCACGGCGGCCAGGCGGCACAGGTCGATGTGCAGCCGGGCCACGAGCAGGACGCTCTTCACGGAGAACCTCACGGGCCGATCAACGCCGGTGCGTTCGGGGATCTTCCCGGCGAACCGGTGATGTACGTCACCGGCGGGGCAAATCCCGGTCACGATCGCGGCGGCGGCCCCGCGTCGCGACCCGCACGGCGCCGACCAGGCCCAGGCCGATCAGGACGAGCGGGACGACCGCGACCGGGTTCAGCAGCCGGTCCGCGGTGACCCCCTCGGCGAGGAACAGCCCGGCCAGCGCGAGGAAGAACAGCCCGGTGACCGGCCCGCCCGGGTCGAAACGGCGCGCCCCCGCGCGGTCGTCGTGCTCAGCCACGGTCCACGTCCACGTCCACGTCGCCGATCTTCCCGCGCAGCCGCAGCTCGATGACCGGCGGGTTCCCGCCGGCGGACTCGGGTTCGACGACGCGCTCGACGCGGGCGTTCGGGCCGCTCGTCGTGCGGCCGTCGATGCGCAGGTCGCCGAGCATCAGCCGGGCGTCCAGCACGACGCGGGCGTTCTTCGGGACGGTGACGGCGAGACCGCCGACCACGACCTCCGCCCGGACGACGATCCGCCGCCCGGCGCGCAGCGGCAGCGCGGTGAGGTCGAGCGTGCCCTGCCCGACGGTGACGCGGTACTCCTGGCCGGTGCCCGGGTCGGTGGTCGGCCGCCAGGTCACCTCGCGGTACTTCATCGAGTCGGGGGCCTCCGCGGCGACGGACGACGTGACGAGCGCGAGCGACAGCACGGTCCCGGCGGTCGCGAGCCCGCGCGTCCGGAACCAGCCGCCGAGCACGAGCCCGAGTCCGATCACGGCCAGCGCCGTGGCCATCACGATCATCCACGAGTCCGGTGCCGGGTACTCCCGCGCGGCGGGGATCGTCGCGGCCCCGGCGGCGGCCGCGCACAGCAGCGTGACCGGGGTGAGCGGCGATCTCCGCCGCCGGACGGCCGGCGCCGGGGCGGGCCCGGCCGGTGCGGGCGCCGCCGGTGCGGGCGCCCCG